>WLHY01000099.1 GCA_009702465.1 Actinomycetota bacterium | reverse complement strand
CCTCCTCTTCCGCTGGCTTCATCTCAAACTTTTTGCTCTCCATCATGTCACCGCGCGCCTCTAATACTGGCGAGATAGAGGTTGGTGCTGCCTTGCCATCTGGCAGTAATGCTGGAACATCAACTGCATTATGTAATGCATAAACACCAGAGCCCGGTAAACCGGCAGCCTCTGCAAGAGATGGTTTACGAAATCTTGCGATTGATTGATCACGTTGTACAAACTTTGATTTGTTTCGTTGGCTATGTGCCAAAACCATGGCGCCAAGAGCGGCTGTAATCAGCAGTGCAGAGATAATCTCAAATGCCCAAACATGTCTAGTAAATATCTCAACCGCTAAACCAAATGCATTTCCATCTTGATTTGCTCTTGCTAAGCCAACTGATTCTCTGCCAAGTGTGGCTCGGCTAATCAATGCAACTAGCAACCCACCAATTCCAATTGCTGCTGTAATTGCTATCGCACGTAATCCCTTTATGCTCTCAATTAATGAATCACTTGATTCAACGCCAACTAACATCAAAATAAATAGGAAGAGCATCATTACCGCTCCGGTGTAAACCACTATTTGAACAATTCCCAAAAAGAGCGCCTCTTGTGCAATGTAAAAGATTGCGAGTGTAATCATTACCCAAGCCAGCAGAAGTGCGGAGTGAACCGCCTTCTTTACCAGCAACATACCCAGCGCAGCTAAGACTGATAGCGGTGCTAAAAACCAAAACATAACCGCTTCTGGTTGTTGGGTAGTTCCAATCTCAAGTGCTGTGTTAAGCATTTTTCGCTTCACCTTGCGAAGGATGTGAACCAGTAACCTCACCACGGTAATAATTTGCATCAGTTGTATTTGGATACATTGGATGTGGTGGTGGCAACATACCGGCACGCAATGGCCCCAATAGATCCTCTTTTTCAAAGATTAATTTCTCGCGGGTGCTATCAGCTAACTCATACTCATTAGTCATTGTTAATGCACGGGTTGGGCAGGCCTCGATACATAGACCACAGAAAACACAACGCAGATAATTAATTTGATAAACCTTGCCATAACGCTCACCAGGTGAGAACTGCTCACCCTCTTTGTTATCAGCGCCTTCAACATAAATTGCATCTGCTGGGCAGGCCCAAGCACATAGCTCGCAACCAATACATTTTTCTAAACCATCTGGGTGGCGGTTTAATTGATGACGACCATGGAAGCGTGGAGCGGTTGGCTCCTTTACCTCTGGGTATTGAACAGTGTTTACCTTTTTGAAGATTGATTTAAAGGTAACCCAAAAACCCAGTAATTGTTTAGTGAAGGTTGCTGGCTCAGTGTTTGTAATTGGCATTTTAGCTTCATTAGCTTTGCCTAAACCATTTTCGCTAGAACGTGGCATTAACTCATCAGCCATTTAATTGCTCCATTCTAGATTTTGGAATTTCCGGAACCGGAAAATCCGGTGTTGGAACATCTACAAGTTGTGACTCTGCCTTTAACTTAAGCCTTGATTTCTCAACGGTAGCTGAAACTGCGAAGTAGATTAAAACTACTGCAAAGATAAATGATGCAATTAAGAATTGAGAGGAGCCTTGTTGTGTCATAACACGTAATGTTGCTACCACCATGATCCAAGCTAGAGATGCTGGAATCAAGACCTTCCAACCAAATTTCATAAATTGGTCATAACGCAGGCGAGGCAATGTGCCGCGGAGCCAAACAAAGATAAAGAAGAAGAATAAAACCTTTGCAAAGAACCAAACCACAGTGAACCAACCACCTAGCCATTGCTCGGTGAAACCTAAACCTGGAAGTGCTCGGTAGCCACCGAGGAATAAGGTGGTCGCAAGAGCTGATACTGCGATGATATTTACATATTCAGCTAGGAAAAATAATGCGAACTTTAATGATGAGTACTCGGTATGAAATCCGCCGACTAACTCTCCTTCTGCTTCCGCTAAATCAAATGGTGCACGATTTGTTTCGCCAACCATTGAGATCGCATAAATAATAAATGATGGGAAGAGAATCACGGCGTACCAGAATTGACTTTGCGCATCAACAATTTCAGAGGTTGACATTGAACCTGCGTAAATAAAGACCGCTACTAATGAAAGTCCCATTGCAATTTCATATGAGATCACTTGAGCTGAAGAGCGCAACCCACCAAGAAGTGGGTAGGTAGATCCAGAGGACCAACCAGCAAGAACTATTCCGTAAACACCAACTGAAGCTGTAGCCAAGATGTATAGAACTCCTACTGGCAGATCAGTTAATTGCAATGCGGTTTGGTATCCAAAAAATGAAACTTCACCAGAGATTGGAATTACTGCAAAAGCCATAAAGCAGGTGGTTACGCTGATAATTGGCGCAATCACAAAAACTACTCGATCCGCACCCTTTGGAATTAAATCCTCTTTTAGCGCCAGTTTTACACCATCTACTAATCCTTGTAGCAAACCAAATTTACCAACTCGGTTTGGTCCCAATCGCATCTGCATTTTGGCAACTAATCTGCGCTCTCCCCAAACCGCCATAATTGTTAGAACTACACATGCGGCAAAAACAATTAAACTTTTTAAGGCGATAATCCAACCTGGATCTTGTGCGATTAACTCTGCATTACTCATGCTTTTCCTACCTTCACAACAGAGTTACCAACACTTCCTAGAACCTTAATTAATTGGCTATTAATTGAGTTACGCGGCAACCAGATGCCTTGATCATCAATATCTGCAATTGTGCAGGGAAGTGTGATTGCGCCGTAAGAGTTTGAGACTCTAATCAATTCACCAGTTTTTACCGATAATTGATCTGCGCGAGATTTAGAGATAACTGCGGTTGTTGGACGAGCCGTGCCCGCTAAATTATCTTCACCCTCTTGTAATGAACCCTTATCTAATAAATTTCGCCAAGATGAAAGAATCGCTTCATCTGCATTAGTGCTTAGAGTTGTTGCTGGTGCAACTGATTTCATAACCCCTTTAGCACCATCCCAATTTCCTAATGCAGCAATCTCTTTGCGCGCTGAAGTTACAGTTGGCAAGTTAATTGAGTTGCCCATCTGATCCGCCAACATAGAAAGGATTCGTAAATCACTTCGATTTAATGACTCGACTGCGGCATCAAATTGGCGAACCTTGCCCTGCCAATCCATAAAGGAGCCGCTCTTTTCTACAACTGCTGCAACTGGCAAAATTACTTGAGCAATATCGGTTATATCACTCTCGCGAATCTCAAGTGAAACTACAAACTTCTTGGACAGCATTAATTTTGCATCAGCAGAGAAATCAAATGGGTCAACGCCGCCGACTAATACTGCATCTGTTGCAGAGCCAACTATTTCATTAATTGGTAGGCCAGCTTCACTTGGCAAAGATTGAACTCCCCATGCTGCAGCAACATCTACTCGAGCTGCTGCATCTGAGATTAAACGTCCACCTGGTAATAAATTTGGAAGTGCGCCAGCTGAAATAGCTCCGGTATCACCAGCACGACGAGGTACATACCCAACCTTGGCTAAACTCTTATTTGCTAATTCAACAGCGGCAGATAATGCGCCAGTACATTCAGCTAATCGCTCACCAATTAATATGACAGTTTTTGGTGTTAAACCAGAGATTGAGTTAATAGCAGCAACCTCACCGCCGGCAACTGTTTTAATAACTGTGGCATTTAACTTCTCGCTACCTCTGGATGTAAAGCTTGCGACAGTTGTGACCTTTAATGCCCGCTTGCGGAACTGCTTGTAAATTCGAAGGAAAACAATTGGAGATTCATCCTCGGGTTCAAATCCCAATAAAACAATCTGATCAGCCTTATCAATATCAGCATATGT
>WLHY01000098.1 GCA_009702465.1 Actinomycetota bacterium | reverse complement strand
TGTCACAACACTTTTAGATTTTCACCACTCACCACATCGGGTTGGAACTGATGGCAAACAAGGTGCTGGCGATTTTAATAATGGTGCTGAAGGCAAGGATTTAATTTTAGGTGTACCAAATGGCACGGTAGTTAAAGATGCTAATGGTGAGGTCATTGCAGATTTAATTGGTTACGGCACCAGATTTATGGCGGCGCAAGGCGGCAAGGGTGGACTTGGAAATGCGGGCTTAGCAAACTCAAAACGTCGCGCACCAGGCTTTGCCTTACTTGGTGAACCAGGTGAGTCACGCACATTATTTTTAGAGTTAAAGAGCGTGGCCGATATTGGATTAGTTGGATATCCAAGCGCTGGTAAATCATCTTTAATCGCTGCAATGTCCGCTGCTCGTCCAAAGATTGCTGATTATCCATTTACAACTTTGGTGCCAAATTTAGGTGTTGTACAAGCTGGCGATACTCGCTTCACCGCAGCTGATGTACCTGGCTTAATTCCAGGTGCCAGTGAAGGTAAAGGTTTAGGACATGAGTTTCTTCGCCATGTCGAGCGATGTGCTGCTCTAGTGCATGTTTTAGATTGCGCCACCTTAGAAACTGATCGTGATCCAGTTAAAGATTTTGATGTAATTGAAGAGGAGTTAAAGCTTTACGGCGGACTCTCTGATCGACCAAGAATTATCGCTTTAAATAAGATTGATTTACCAGATGGCAAAGCGATGGCAGATATGGTGCAGTCGTCGTTAGAACAACGTGGTTATCCAGTGTTTCAAGTATCCGCTGCTAGTCGTGAAGGTATGCAAGAGTTAATTTATGCGATGGCGCAGATTGTGCAGAAGGTACGAAAGGAGCAGAAGGCCGAGGAAACAACTCGGATTGTGCTTCGACCAGTTGCCGTTGATGACAAGGGCTTTAAAGTAATCGCAAATGCTGATGGCACATTTAATGTAATTGGTGACAAACCACAGCGTTGGGTTAAGCAAACTGATTTTTCAAATGCAGAGGCGATTGGTTACTTGGCAGATCGACTTGCCTCATATGGTGTTGAGAAAGAGTTATTTAAAGCTGGCGCCAAAGCCGGTGATGAGGTGCGCATCGGCATTGGTGATGATGCAGTTATCTTTGATTGGGAGCCAAGCATTGAAGCCGGTGCTGAGTTATTGGCTGGACCACGTGGTGAGGATCTACGATTATCAACACCTTGGCGGATGGATTTAAATGATGATGTTGATCAATTAAGTGATGATGAGATTGAGATGCAATGGGAGTACAACATAGCTAATCCAAGAGATCCAAGGGTTGATGAAGATGCGAAGTAATTTTTCAACTTACAAGCGAGTTGTCGTTAAGGTCGGCTCCTCTACTTTAACTGGCCAAGCTGGTGAGAATTTAGATCCAGCAGCGGTAGATGCTTTGGTAGATAACTTAGCCAAGTTAAAGGCTGAAGGCGCTGAGGTAATTTTAGTTTCATCTGGTGCGATTGCAGCTGGCTTGGCACCACTGAAGTTAACGGCAAGACCTGCCGAGTTAACCTTGCAGCAAGCAGCAGCCTCTGTTGGTCAAGGTTTGTTAATGGCGAAGTACACCCAATCCTTTCAACGATTTGCCGTTACTACCTCGCAAGTTTTAATCACCTTAGATGACATTACAAAATCAGCACATGTGCAAAATATTAAAGCGGTTTTAAACTCACTCTTATCCCTTGGCGTAGTTCCAATTATTAATGAGAATGACTCAGTTGGCACAGAGGAGATCAAGTACGGCGATAATGATGGCTTAGCCGCCCTGGTTACAAATTTAATTGATGCCGATCTATTGATATTAATTACCGATATCGATGGTCTTTATGATGCTAATCCAGCGCAGGCTAATGCAAAGAGAATCTCTGAAGTTACCAATATTGCTGATTTAGATCTATCAACTATTGGTGGTGCTGGCAGCTCTGGTGTTGGCAGCGGTGGCATGGCAACAAAGATCGAAGCGGCAAAGGTAGTAACAAAAAATAACATTCCGATGTTGCTTTTGAAATTAGATCAATTGGGTGAGGCGATTGCTGATAAAGATGTTGGTACTTTTTTCGCTAAGAAGTAATGTCTTTCTTAGCAAATTTATTTATTGCAAGCGCATAGAAAATAATTCCAGAAATCGCACAGTAAGAAGCACCTCTTGCCATTTGTGACCAATCAATAGTTGTTGAAAGCGCATCGAGCCAGGTGTCTGTGTAGTGAACTGGCAACCATTGACGAATTGAACCGAGCGCCGAAATGGCATCCAAAATTGTTAGCAAAATTGTGATTCCCACAGCGCCGCCAACTGCGCCAAGTGGTGCATCGGTTCGCACGCTTAAGTAAAAAGCTAACCCAGCAACAAATAGAAGTGAGATTGCAAGATAACCAGTCATGATTGCAAGACGCGTGAAAGTAACTGAGTTATCAAATGTAACGCCTAGCGGTGTCTGTAACGGTGCAACTCCAAAAGTTATGGCACCCACTATCCATGAGGAAATTGGAACTAACAGAACTGCGATAAGTGAAAGTGTCAGACTGACCTTCATCTTCTGAATAAGTAATCGCGTACGTGGTACAGGAGAGGCCAGTAAATATCGCAATGTTGACCAAGATGCTTCACTGGCAACAGTGTCACCATTAAAGAGTGCAACAACTGTTACCAAGAGAAATGGAGTTGAAAAGAACAACATTGTTGTTGTGAAGTTTGCAGCCCCCAGGGTTGCTAAACCGATGATGTCGGTAGCGCCAGATCCGAACTCAGAGGAATCACCATCCTCCTCTGATGGCCCAAACTTCACGGCCAGTGCGACAAGTATTGGAAGCGATAAAACAAAACCGTATGCAAAGGCTGTACGTTTGCGTTTTAATTGACGGTATAGCTCTACCCGAAATGGCAAGGTTTTATCTACTAGATAACTCACTTAACTGCCTTTCCGATAACTAAATCATCGCCAATAAGTTCTAGGAAAATCTCTTCTAGCGATCTTGACTGGCGATTTTTGGACAAGCTCTTCTTCATTGGTCCAAATGAGATCAAATGTCCACGGTGCATAAGAACTACATGGGAACAAGTCTGCTGCACTTCTGCAAGCAAGTGTGAGGAGACAATTACTGTGCGTCCAGTCTTGGCATATTGCTTAAGTACCACTCGCATTTCGGCAATCTGTTGTGGATCAAGTCCATTTGTCGGTTCATCCAAAACAAGTAGATCAGGCATTCCCAACATCGCTTGTGCAATTGCAAGCCGCTGTCTCATACCTTGACTGTAAGAGCGCACCTTCTTATCGAGTGCGGTTCCTAATTTAGTAATTGAAAGAACTTCATCTAGATACATCTCACCAGTTCGGCCAATTGATTTCCAATACAGATCTAAATTCTCTCTGCCAGTAAGGTGTGGAAGAAAACCGGGACCTTCAACAAAACTTCCAAGGTTTGCTAGCGCCGGCGATCCGGGATAAACAGCTTTGCCATCCATATAAATTGCACCCTCTGTTGGGAAGATCAATCCCATCATCATGCGAAGCGTGGTCGTTTTGCCGGCGCCGTTTGGGCCAAGCAAACCGACAACCTGACCGCGACTTACTGTGAAGGATAAATTTTCTACCGCCTTATAACCATCTTTATAAACCTTAGAAAGGTTTTCAACCTGCACGAGGAATTCCTCATCGCCAAATGCATCTGAAGGTTTTGGTCGGCGCAGATACACAATGCCGATCGCCAAAATAAGGGTAAGTAAAGCTAATGCTGGCCAAAGCCAGATAGCACCACCACTGGCTAGAGATTGAACTGGTAGTACTGAATACTCAAGAGGTGA
>WLHY01000097.1 GCA_009702465.1 Actinomycetota bacterium | reverse complement strand
CGAATTGAGGATCTCTCAATCTCTTACAAGATTAATGTTGAATCAAAGAAGACCTTAAAGAATGCAGTAATGCGTGCAAGTAAGGGTCAAAGAGTTAAAACCAAAACTGTAAATGCCATCAGCAATCTCTCCTTAGATATTCCACATGGATCAGTTGTCGGCATAGTTGGTGCAAATGGCGCGGGTAAATCAACTTTGATGCGTTCGATTGCAGGAATTCTGCCACCAACCACTGGTCGAATTACTGTAGATGGAAAAATCTCTACCTTGTTAGCACTAGGCGTTGGATTTAATCCTGCATTATCTGGCCGGGATAATATTATTTTAGGTGGCTTGGCATCTGGAATGACCAGAGCTGAGATTGAAGCACAGACCGATGCAATTGCTGAGTTTGCTGATTTACCTGAAGGATTTATTGATATGCCGGTGCGAACTTACTCAGCAGGCATGTATGGCCGAGTCGCATTTTCAGTTGCAGTTAATTTAACGCCAGATATTTTGCTATTGGATGAAGCATTATCAGCTGGTGATGCTGCATTTAAAGAGAAATCATTTGCCCGTATGCGCGAGCTGTGCAAGCAAGCAAGCACAATTTTGATTGTCTCTCATGCATTGGCATCGATAAATGAATTATGCGACACAGCTATCTGGATTAATAAGGGAAAGTTGGTGGCTCATGGAAAACCAAATGAGATCACCGACCAATACTTGACCTTCCTAAATGCTGGGAAACTGCCTTTTTCTTACGAGGATCTCTAAGAAATTCTCCTAAAAAAGGCTGGGAGCCCAGTTGGGTTACCGTTTTTTCAAAAACAGCAGGTTAGAGTCAGGGTGTGAATCGCCGCCGAGCTAAGTTGATCCGACTTGTTAAAACTATAAAGTTTTTTCCAGTTGAACTCGTATATTTCTTAATTCTGCCGATCAGAAAGTTACTTTCTAACTCAAAGGCCGATCCACAATCAAGATTTGTATTTATCATCTCTTTCCCAAGATCAGGCACAACCGCACTGGGTTCGTTACTTCAACAACCAGCTGCCAAAGTGAAATACCATGGTGAGTTTTTTGCCTTTAACCACTGGCATAGATCTTTACGAGAGATCTCAAAGTTTTATCCCTTTTTTTTCCTTAGATACTTTATCGGCTTCATACTTCAGAAACGAAAGTGGCGTTACTATCAATTTGAACACCTTAAGTTAAACCCAGATAAAGCTCTCTCGATATTGGCCAAACTGCCTGGAACTCATGTCTTTAAAATCTTTCCATTTGTTATCTATGATGAATCACTTGAGGCTGCGATTAGGAAATTTAAGCCAGATATTCTCTTCCTGCGCCGAAACCACCTTGATCGTTTGGTCTCCCACAATAAAGCAATGGCAACTGGGGTATGGCATGGCGTAAGCACTGAATCAGTTGAGGTTGATATTGATGAAAAACAATTAAATAAGTTTATGAAGGATTATCAAGATTTCTACCAAAAGATTAACCAAACCGCGCTGTCGATTTCAGCAAATACTTTAGATGTTGAGTATGAAACACTCTTTGAACCAGGAAATATTGAAAAGGTAATGAACTTTATTTTGGCTGATCCTAAGAAAGTGGCTAATTTGAATGTGAAGCCTCGAACCCTAAAGCAGGATATTACCGGCGCCAGTCAGCAGGCATTTTTGCAGAAGATTTCTAGTGGTGGTGCGCAAAAGGTGATCTCTGATTTTGATTTTCATAGGATTAAAAATTGAGTAAATCACTTAGTAATCGCTTAGTCCTGCAAGAGCTCGAGAATGAATCACTCGAGATCTTCCGAGAGACTGCAGCTACCTTTAAAAATCCAGTAATGATGTACTCGATCGGTAAGGACTCATCAGTACTTCTACATCTGGCTAAGAAGGCTTTTTATCCAGGCCCAATTCCATTTCCACTTTTACATATAGATACCACCTGGAAGTTCAAGGAGATGATCTCCTTCCGGGATCGAGTAGCAGAAAGTGCCGGAGTTAAATTATTTGTGCATACAAATCTTGAGGGTGTAAAAAATGGGGTTAATCCATTTACATTAAGTGCCTCCGAATACACCAGAATTATGAAGACGGTAGCGTTACGGCAGGCGCTGGATAAGTATGAGTTTGATGCAGCTATTGGTGGTTCACGGCGTGATGAAGAAAAATCACGGGCCAAGGAGCGAGTATTTAGTGTTCGTGAGGCTGGACATAAGTGGGATCCACGAAATCAGCGCCCCGAGTTATGGCAAACCTACAATACAAAATTGGTTGCCGGACAAACGATGCGAGTTTTTCCAATCTCAGATTGGACTGAAGCTGATATCTGGCATTACATCCTGCAGGAGAATATTGAGGTTAATCCCCTTTACTTTGCTAAGGAGCGACCAGTCGTTCACCGAGGTACTCAATTAATTATGGTTGATGATGAGCGATACCAATTAAATCCAAATGAAAAACCAGAGCTTAAGCAGATCAGATTTAGAACATTGGGCTGCTACCCATTAACCGCAGCTGTTGAATCTGATGCCAAGAGCATTGAAGAGGTAGTTGAAGAGGTGTTGCAGGTTAAGTTAAGTGAGCGGGCAACAAGATTAATTGATGGTGAGAATGAAGATTCAATGGAGAAAAAGAAATCTGAAGGTTACTTCTAATGGAAAAAAGCATAATTAGATTATTAACCTGCGGCAGCGTAGATGATGGAAAAAGTACTTTAATCGGCAGATTACTTGTTGAAACAGATAGCGTGCCACATGACACCATCGCTTCAACCCGAAAGGTAAGAAGATCTGGCTCCACAATTCCAGCGGGTGAAATTGATTTTAGTTTACTTACCGATGGCTTAGAGGCGGAGCGCGAACAAGGCATAACTATTGATGTGGCTTATCGATCCATGAATCTACTTAATGGAAAGCGATTGATTATCTCCGATGCGCCAGGCCATGAGCAGTACACCCGAAATATGGCGGTTGCAGCATCTCGGGCCGATATTGGCTTGATTTTAATTGATGCCACAAAGGGAATCAGAGTTCAGACCTTGCGGCATTTAACTATCTGCTCACTAATGAGAGTCTCCCAAATTGTGGTGGCAATTAATAAGTTAGATGCAATTAACTTTGATCAGATTAAGTATCAGCAAATTCTTACTGATTTAACTATTGCTGCTGACCGTCTTGGTATATCAAATTTAGTATCAATTCCATTAAGTGCGCTAGCTGGCGATAATGTTGTAGTTAAAAGTAAAAACACTAATTGGTATAACGGCCCAACATTGCTTGAATTTATTCAAGGTTGGACGCCAGCAGATTTTCCAACCGCATCACCATTTCTTCGGATTCAATCAATTGCCCGAGCCAATGATTTCCGAGGTGTTGCAGGCACGGTAGTTAATGGTCAATTTAAAGTTGGCGATGAGGTTCGAGTTTTTCCATCCGCTAAGAAAGCGGTAATTTCAGAGATTTTCTGTGGATTCAAATCAACAAAACAAAGTGATCATGGCTTTGCAACTACCTTGGTGCTAACTCCTGAAGTAGATGCAACTCGAGGCGATGTTGTAATTCCAGCAAATTATGAGTTAACTGGCACCGATCGGTTTACCGCGAATTTGGTTTGGCTTGATGAATCAGAGTTGGTGCACAGCCGCTCCTACCTCTTGGTCGCTGGATCATCGGAGTCCCCGGCGGTTGTTACAAAGATTAAATTTAAGTTGGATGTAAATACCGGAGCCCAAGATGCGGCAAGTACATTAAAGGTAAATGAGATCGGCTCAGTTGAGATTGCAACCAACTCTCTTATGGCGCTATTGCCATATGAAAAATCTAGATTGCTTGG
>WLHY01000096.1 GCA_009702465.1 Actinomycetota bacterium | reverse complement strand
CAAAACAGCAGCTGCATTAAATCTGGCGATTGCTGCGGCTACAAATGAGATTATCTGCCGGATTGATGGTCACGCTGAAATTAGTGCTACCTATATTGATACTGCGGTAAAAATTCTACAAAAAACTGGAGCAGTAAATGTCGGCGGCGTTATGAATGCTGATGCACCTAGCGGTTTTCAATCTGTCGTTGCGCGTGCTATGAAATCTAAGCTTGGGGTGGGTGCATCGAAATTTCATACCGGTGGTGAAGCGGGCCCAACCGACACCGTTTATCTAGGAACATTTAAAAAGAGTGCGGTCTTGCAAGCAGGTGGTTTTAATGAAAAATACATTCGTGCCCAAGATTGGGAGTTAAATCATCGCCTTCGTTTAAATAATGGTGTGATTTGGTTTGATCCAAGATTAATTGTTACCTATCGACCCCGAGAATCATTTCCCAAATTAGCTAAGCAGTACTTCGAGTATGGTCGATGGCGCCGTGCAGTTTCAAGAGCACATCCAGGTACCGTTAACTTTAGATACCTCGCACCACCAGTTGCCTTAATTTTGAGTTTGATCTCTTTGATTCTTGGAGTAATCGTTGATCCAATCTTCTTTGCGATTGTAATCTCATACCTTTTGCTACTAATTATCGGTGGATTATTTGAAGGAAAATCTCTTTTTGAAAAATTACGGCTGCCTTCAGTATTTCTAACTATGCATATGTCCTGGGGATTAGGCTTTTTAACTAGCCCTAGAAATTTATTGCAAGATTAATTTGAGTGTAAAACTGAGTTCAGGCCATTCCATCCGCCACTTTTAGGTAATGCTTCAAGGGCGCCACTCTGCGAGTTTCGACGAAACAGTAGGTTGTTTGCACCGCTTAACTCTTTGGCTTTCACAGTTGTTCCATCGGGCAGAGAGATCTTGGAACCGGCGGTAATGTAAGTACCAGCTTCAACGACACAATCATCTCCGAGTGAGATGCCAATTCCAGAGTTAGCGCCTAACAATGTTCGTTCACCAATTGAAATAACCTCTTTGCCACCACCACTTAGCGTTCCCATAATTGAGGCCCCACCACCAATATCGCTGCCATCACCAACTACAACACCAGCGCTAATTCTTCCTTCGACCATTGATTTGCCTAATGTGCCGGCATTAAAATTAATAAAACCCTCATGCATCACAGTTGTACCACTTGCTAGATAGGCACCTAGGCGAACTCGATCACCATCTGCAATGCGAACGCCATCTGGAATCACATAATCAATCATTCGCGGAAACTTATCTACCCCGTATACAACCAAGCTTTGATGCTTTGCTCGTAACAGTGGTTGTACCTCATTAAATGTGGCTACCTCACATGGACCAACTGAACTCCAGACTAGGTTAGGCAAAATAGCAAATATGCCATCAAGATTTAAGCCATGTGGTTTTACGATGCGATGTGAAAGTAATTGCAACCGCAGGTAAACATCAGCCACATCCTTAGCTGGTTTAGTTAGATCTATTTCAAGAGTTAAATTAACCCGCTTGACCTTCCGAATTTCATCGGTTGTTAAGAGCTCTGGAAATTTGTCCACGCCACTTTTAGTACCAATACCTAAAGTATGAAACCAACACTCGAGTATTTCACCAGCCTGATTTTGGGTCGCAATACCAATTCCAAAAGCGGTTTGTTGTGCTGAATTGGCTGTACTCATGGGACAAAGGTATCAAAATTCAACATAGGTTATAGACTAATTAAATGCGTGTAAGTGTTTATTGCTCATCTGCGAAAGATATTCCGCAACATTCATTGGATCTTGCCTTTGAAGTTGGTGTTGCGATCGGTAAAGCGGGTTGGGAGTTAGTTTGGGGTGGCGGTAAAGCATCGATGATGGGCAAGGTTGCACAGGGTGCTAGATCGGTTGGTGCAAGAACTGTCGGAGTGATTCCGCAAGCATTACAAAATATTGAGTTTGAAGATGAAGCAGCTCATGAGATGCATGTTGTTGAAAACATGAGAACAAGGAAGGCAAAGTTAGAGGAGTTATCTGATGCCTTTATTGCACTGCCCGGCGGACTAGGAACATTAGAAGAGTTTTTTGAAATCTGGGTTGGCAGGTATCTAAAATTTCACAACAAGCCAATAGCGGTATGTGATCCAACTGGAGTTTATAAACCATTGCAAACCGCACTTGATCATCTAGCGCAGCAAAACTTTATGAAAGCTGGACAGGCAGAGCTGGTTACATGGTGTGAAGATGTACCTAGTACGATCCGGGCCATCTCCGCAGGGATAAGGTAAAGATGGGTAATCAAAACAAATTAGCGTTAACAGTTGAGATTAATCAGCCGATTAAAGTTGTCTGGCAGCATTTAGTTGATTGGCGTTCGCAAAGTGATTGGATGCTACAAACTAAGGTCTGGTCGGAGCTAGATCAAGATCGCACCGTAAAAAATGGTCGAGGAGTTTTAATCTTTGCTTTCACTGGCTTGTTTCCAAAACTTTATCCAAAGTTAAAGCTAGGTGTCCTAGACACCATGGAGGTAGTAAATTGGCAGCCACCATATCGGTGCGATGTTCTGCATATTGGTCGAATTATTAGAGGCACTGGTACTTTTGAATTAGTAAGCAAAACGAAGAGTAAAGCGGGTGGCACTACTTTTTATTGGAGCGAAGAGATCATTGCCCCCTCTATATTCATAGCAATTCTTAAGCCTTTTATACTCTTGGGCGTGCGTATCTCCTTACGGAGATTTGCTCGCTTAGTCGAGAGAAGTGCTCGCTAGCAGTAATCTTTATCCTGTGTCTGAGGATCAAACGCCGAAAAAAAGTATCGCTGAAATTCTGGAAAGTTTGCCAGAAGAGGAGCGATTAATTCTGACGATGCATTATGTTTATCAAGTTACCGCAGCAGAGATTGCCGGAAAACTTGGTGTGCCAGAGCGCGCAGTGTTAACTGTGATTGCAAGTGGAAGATCCCGCTTGATTTCATCAATTTTTTAAGTTTTTCTTACTCAATTTCCCACAACCCCCCAGATGAGGGATAATTACCCCTCTAAGTTAAGGACTTTTCAGTAGGGGAGACTCATAAATGGCTGCTATGAAACCACGCACTGGTGATGGGCCGATGGAGGTTACTAAAGAGGCAAGATCAATGGTGATGCGAATTCCTCTTGAAGGTGGCGGACGTTTGGTAGTTGAGTTAAATGTAGAAGAGGCGACAAATTTAGGAAATGTGCTTCAAGCAGCGGTTGCACTAGTTAAAAAATAATTAAATCCTGAAGTAATCTTTAATAAATGAGTTTAAATTGAGTAGCAAATTAATTGATTTTTACCCCTCAATTACCTGTGTTAATTTAAAAAATGAGAAGTTATTTGCAGATGTAAGCGCGGTAGCTATCCCCGTAAGTGCAAGTGAGAAACCTAGTATTGCTAAATCTGCAGTTGTGAATAATCTGACAACTTATACCAAGATTGATTTAAATATTGAGTTAAGTAATTGGCCAGAATTCACTGCCAAGGCCGGTGAGATAATTGAGATACCGTTATCGGTGGGAAAGTTAACCAGAATTTACCTGGTGGGTGTCGGTGAATCCAATCAAGATGATATTCGCAAAGCAAGTGCTCTCTTAAGCCGTAAGGTAAAGGGAACGGATGCAAAGGTTTTATCCGCACTTGTTGAGGATAAGAAAAGTATTGAAGCAAATGTAATTGCCCTGGTGTTAGCAAATTATCAATTCAATATGAAATCTGAGAAGAAAACCAAGAAGTCAAGTTTTGCTATTTATGGAGATTTTAAAGATGAGGTTGAACGAGCGCTAGTTGTTGCTAACGCTACTTGGCGAACTCGGGATCTAAT
>WLHY01000095.1 GCA_009702465.1 Actinomycetota bacterium | reverse complement strand
TCAGACAAAGTGGCTGAAAAATCTAAGCAGTTAAGTAGCAGCTTAGGTGTTAATGAGAAGAGTATCGCCGAGATTGCTAATGAGTGCGATTTAATCTTCCTAGCGGTAAAGCCTCAAGATCTGGCAGATTCATTAATTGAGCTATCAAAAACATTGCCAGCAAAAACAATTTTAATCTCAATTGCAGCGGGCAAGACCACATCATTTATTGAGCAACAAATTGGCAGAGACAATCCAGTAATTCGAGTAATGCCAAATACACCTGCGCAGGTTGGTAAGGGAGTATCAGCGATCTCAGCTGGCAAATTTGCCACTGCAGCTGATTTAGCAATCGCAACCCAACTGCTTTCCGCCAGTGGTTTAGTAGTTGAAATTGCAGAGTCCCAACAAGATGCAGTTACAGCGCTAAGTGGATCAGGCCCGGCCTACTTTTTTAAATTTGTAGAGGAGATGATTAAAAGTGGTGTTGCACTTGGTTTGTCTGAAGAGATTGCAACAAAGCTAGCGGTCGGAACAATTGCTGGATCAGCTGCGATGTTGCAAGAGAGTGGATTAGATGCAGCTACCTTGCGCGAAAATGTAACTAGCCCAAATGGAACAACCGCTGCTGCATTAAAGGAGTTTGAAAAAGCAGATCTTGCACAAATTGTTAACAATGCAATGACGGCAGCGAAAAAAAGAGCCCAGGAGTTAGCTTGAAGTTAAAGTTTTTTGCAATCTTTTCTCTGATTTTCGCAATGAGTTTTACAATAATCTCACCAGCAAATGCCGCGACCATGATTCCAATAAAGCCAGTTGTTGAAATCCCTTACACCGGTAATGAACAGGTTAGTGATTTACTACTTACGACAAATTCAATCGCATTAATTGGCACAACCGAGGCAGCAACATCCAATCCAATTCCTGGAAATCTAGGCGGCGCAAGTGATGGCTTTATCTCAATTTATGCAAAGAGCGGAAGTTTACTTTCTAGCACTAGATTGGGCGGCGCAGCCAATGAGATTGCCACCGCAGCTGCACTTGATGCTGATGGCAGTATTTGGATTGTCGGTGCATCAACTGTTGTCAGCGGAACTACGCCAGCGCCAACACCTACCAAATTACTTAATCCAGATAATGTTCCGTTGACGCCAAGTGTTCCAATTAGCTCTGCATTAACAAAGTTAAATCTGTGGCAAATCAGCAGTGTTGGTCAATTGATTAATTCATATGAAACTCAGACTGCAGCTGTGATCTCGCCACAGGATCTAGTAATCACAAAAACCGGCTTAGTAATCTTTGGTGATATTTACGAGGGTGCAAATGTCAGAGGTTTTTATACATCTTTCAATAAGACAACACTCTTCACACCAATTATTCGATACGGTAGCAAATCAACCCAACTAACTGAGGCAATTCCAAACTCAGATGGCAGCTTCACCGTAGTTGGAAGAAGCAGTGATCTACTTTTAAAATCTAGAGCTGTTACAAAAAGTGATGCGATAACTTTAAAGATTTCTGCAACAGGCTCATTACAAGTAGTAGCACGTGCGGTGTTAAGAAATACATCACGCGGCTGGAGTTCAATTGGTGCGGGATTACTGCAAGGCGGAATTGTCAGATACTCAAATAAGACTGAGGCTGCAGTAACTAAATTTTCAGCAATAAACAAACCAAGTTGGAATACCAGGTATCTCTCTAGATCAACTGCGTTGGTAGCAACCGGTACAAACTCCTGGGTGACATTTATTTCAGCTGGTGCTATTCCTGGTCTGCGTACTTGGAAAGGCAAGCCGGCAGCTCCAGTTTTATTGCAATTGGGCAAAAAGGGCGAACTTATTTCAGCTGCTTCATTTACCGGCACCCCAGTAGCAATCGCTAGAAATAATGAAATGGGAACGGTAGTAATCACCGATTCGGGCACAAGTTTTGGATTACTTCAGGTTAACTAGTAATCTTTGGCAATTGTTAACAAAACTAAAGGAGCAAAATGGGTTCAGTAATTAAGAAGCGCCGTAAACGCATGGCGAAGAAAAAGCACAAAAAACTTCTTAAGAAAACCAGAATTCAACGTCGTAACGCGAAGTAATTAGCTTTACCTAAGCTCTAAATAAAGTTAACTTCCCAGATACGCCGGCAAGTGCGTATCTGATCTTGTTTAAAGTAATCCAAGAGGTAGCAGAATCCTTGGCTAATTGATTTCTCGAAACCAATGCAATTGATTTATTGCTTCGGTTTAATTCACACAATCTAAGCTCGCACCCAAATAATATTGATCGGTCATCAATGGCCATCGATGAGTTTGGAATACCAAAATTACCTGATGTAAATGTGGTGCTAGAGCTTGCAGTTACAACCTTGCTTCTAAGTTGATTTGGGTTTGGGTAGGTAATTCCACTACCGGTATACCAAGCCGCAACAACTCCACGTACGCTATTGAAGATACTTACATCATAACCAGCGACAGAGACACCATCTCCAGGTGTATCAAGGGTTTGAAAGATCCAATCCTCAACCAAGCCACTACTTCTGCTGGCGTATCTAACCTCGCCTCGGGTTACATTTTTATCAAGATCAAAACCATTTACGCTGTCATAAATTAAGTGAATTCGATTGCCAACGGTAATAGATTTCATATGAAATCCAACATCACCGGTAGTTCTGCCCCCTGAATCCTTATCGCCATCAACAATTTCATAACGCCAGGATGAACCACTCTTTACCGCACCTAAAACAATTCCTTGACTTTCATCTCGGTAGAAAACTTGAACTCCAGCTGCATTAACCGCACAGGCATTTGATACAGAAACATTGGAGGCGGTTCTAACTCGATCCGCCTCTTTGTAATCCTGGATCTTTGGACCATCCCCATCGACAACTTCGTATCGCCAGCTCTTACCGTTAAACACCGCATAGCGAAGATCTAAATCTTTAAGATCGGTATAAAAAAGATGCAGGTAATTTACTTTGGCAGCGGTTGAGGTGCACATTGATATGTAACCACTAACATCATTAAAGGTTCTGCCATTTGTAGTTGAGTTTCCATCAACTGTTGTAATCCGCCATTTACCAGCGGTTTGAGTTGCCAGTTTTAAATCCCCATTTTTGCTATCGGTATAAGCGATTACCGCTTTTCCGCCATATGTTGTTGATGCTAGATGCTTTGCATCAGCTGCTGGATCAATGATTGTGGTTTTCCATGCAGCTTGCGGCGTTACAACATTGGTGTTTACTGCGGTGGAAGTACCTAGTGAGTTTCTAGCGGTAATCGAAAATGTGTATTTAGTACCATTTCTTAAATTACGAATGATTACTGGACTTTCAGTAACTGTGATTGAATCACCAGTGGTTATATTTTCAATCTCGTAATCGGTTACTTGCGCTGTTCGGGCATTAACTGGCGGTGAAAACTCAATGATTGCTGCTTGGTCAGAGACCAATGCTTTTTGGTTTTGTACTACCTGCGGCAGTGCAAATGAAATACCAGCTGGTGGCTTGGTTCGCATATCCTCAAACATGGCTAGAAGTAATGGACCAGGTAAATGAAAAACCTCACCCTGTCCTAATTCGGGTGTCATTACCGCATCTTGTGGTGAATCCCTAAAGGTTGCTTCATCTAAATGGCTAACTGATGAACCAGGTTCGTACTCTGCCGGTGTAAAAAGTTTTGGCTTTACATTGTTATTAGCTTTAATTGCATTCTCACCAGACCAAACAAGTGAGGTAGTTAAAGCTTTACCAGTTTCCAGTGATGGCGATGGCATATCGGACAATCGGCGGCCATCCGGCAATTGAGCAAATGCATCAAATGGAGTTGGTTGATCAACTCGCGCTGCGCCACTAAAGGTGTCGTAGTAACTTCCACTTATAAATCCCAAACCATGTGCCATCTCATGCAAAATTACAGATTGCAGATCATAAAGATTACTTGGACATTTACCATCTGTACCTAAGTACCAAGGAG
>WLHY01000094.1 GCA_009702465.1 Actinomycetota bacterium | reverse complement strand
GCTCGCTCACCCTCAAGCTCTGCAAGTAACTCAACACGGGCTGCCTCATCCATCTCCTCTAAGACATCAGCTAATCGCTCATCATCTAATCCTCGAGCGACTTCAGCACGTCTTTTAATATTTAAGTTTTGCAATACAGATGCCAAATCGACAGCACGTAGATTTGTTAAGGTTGCTAGCAAATTACTAACACCTTGATTTGCCTCTGAGATCGCAAAGCCAGAAATATCCTCCCAGTTAACAGTGGATGTTGCACCGCGTCTGCGTAAGCCAGAGCCACGCTTCATTACATGGACTCGTTCAATAAACCAATCACCACTCTTTGCTAACTCCATGGCAACATCTTCAACAATAACTGTTTCATTGCTTTCAATAAGTTTCACAGAACGATCTAACATCTCGGCAATAACCATGATCTCATTTGTCCGTTGTTCAAATCTGCGCATATTTAACAAGCCAGTCATTACAACTGTGCCGCTTTCAATGGAGGTTACTCTGGTAATTGGCACAAAAATTTTACGTCGAGGTGGTACCTCAATTATTAATCCCAGCACGCGAGGTGGTTGATTATTTGTTCGCAAGGTGGCAACAGCATCTCTGACCTTTCCAACTGGATCACCATTTGGATCAAAGACTGATGTGCCAGCAAGTCGGGCTAGGAATATGCGATTTAAATTAGAGCCACTCTTCAACTTTAATTTGCCCATATTCATGGTCTAAGGGTAACCGCTTCGCCTACGATTAAGCAGAATATTTAAATACAGGTAGGTTTTGCTTTATGAAGGATCAAGACCACACCAAATTACCCACCGGACGCGATATCCCATTTTTGATATCTGGCGTTTTAGGCATTGGTGCATCTGGTCCAATAATTGCAAAGAGCTTGATGCCAGTTCCAACGATGATTATGTGGCGTAATTTGCTGGGTGGGCTAGTGATGTTGCCCTTTGCGCTCAAACGTAGAGAGTGGCAAACATCTGCTCAACGCAATGCAATTAAATGGTCCGCGATCTCTGGAGTTTTACTTGCCCTGCACTTTATCTGCTTCTTTCTAGCAATGCGCATGACCAGTGTTGCAACTGGCACCGCACTTACCGCAACTCAACCAATCTTTGCCGCCCTATTTATAAAGTTAAGTGGCGGACATATCCCGCGTAGATCTTGGAGCGGCATGTTTATCGCCTTTGCTTCAGTACTACTTATTACCGGCGTGGATTTAAGTATGTCGCTTCGATCATTTCAAGGTGATCTACTTGCTGTGATTGGTGGCGCACTTGCAGCGCTATACATAATTATTGGATCAAATGTTCAGCGGGAAATCTCGACATCTACCTTTACAACTGTTTGTTATCTTTCATGCGCATTGACCGCTCTGCCCATTGCAGTTATTGGTGGCTATGATCTAATTGGTTTTTCAACCTATGAATGGCTTTTATTAATTGCTCTGGTAATTACCGCTCAGATTATGGGGCACACCATGTTTAACCTAACTTTAAAACGAGTCTCACCTGCGATCGTGGGCTTAGTTGTATTTTTTGAGGTACCGGTAAGTGCGATACTTGCATTTTTTTGGCTAGACCAAACACCGCCAGCCGGCACAATTCCAGGAATCATTGGCTTGTTAATCGGTTGCGGTTTCTTTGTTGTAAGGTCCAAGCAATGATTGATTTACACACCCACTCAAACTTTAGTGATGGCACAGATTCACCCGCTGAATTAATTAATAAAGCATTAGCTGCGGGTGTAAAGATAATTGCATTAACTGACCATGACAGTGTTGCTGGCATTGCACAGGCCAGTGCAGCGCTTCGTCCTGGGATCTCATTGGTGGCAGGAGCTGAGATTTCCTGCCAAAGTGATGAGGGTGTAAGCGTGCATATGTTGGGCTTACTTTTTGATACTGAAAATAAAGAGTTAATCGCAACCATGGATAAGACTCGTGAGAATCGCCATGGCCGAATGCAGCGAATAATTGAGCGATTAAATGAGGCGGGCATAGCGATTTCAATTGATGATGTATTAGCAGAGTTAGCAGATGGTGCAACTTTAGGTAGACCTCACTTAGCTGATGCCTTAGTAAAAAAAGGTGTAGTTAAATCACGTGATGAAGCATTTACCCAGATGCTCCACAATAAATCAAAGTTTTATGTTGCCCACTACTCACCAACACCAGTTGAAGCGATCAGATTAATTAAGGCTGCTGGCGGCGTTGCGGTAATTGCCCATCCAATGGCCTCGCACAGAGGCAGAACCATCTCATTTGAGAGCTTTGGTGATTTAATCACCGCCGGTTTAGATGGTGTTGAAGTAGATCACAGAGATCACTCACCAGATGAAAAAAATGCATTAATTCAATTGGCGCGAGAGAATAATCTAGTGATGACGGGTGCAAGCGATTACCATGGCAATGGAAAACTTAATCAACTTGCTGAATACACAACTCATCCAGAGCAGTGGGAGAGATTAGAGGCGCTGGCAACAGAGCGACGAGTTATAACTTTATGAGTTCATACTTTTCACCAGAATCAATTACTTGGCGGGTTCACTCTGATCCATCGATGGTCGTAGGTGGACTTCGTGCACTGCTTGAGCAAGCGTTGCAACCAGATGCGATGGCTGGCGTAAGTGCACACTCAAATTTTCGTGATGATACTTGGGGCAGATTACAAAGGACTGGCGATTACGTTGGAATTCTTACCTTCTCTCCAAAGGCAGATGCAGATAAGTTAGCGGCGCGAGTAAGAAGTGTGCATGCAAAGTTATCGCTAGATGATCCACACCTATTGCTTTGGGTACATATGGCGATGGTGGATGCCTTCTTAGATGTGGCGGTTAGATCTGGGCTTAAATTAACAATTGCCGAACAGGATCAGTACTTTCTTGAAATGGTTAAGTTTGCAGAGTTAGTTGGTATTGCACCAGCTGATGTTCCTAACTCGCTATCTCAAAGTAAACAGTACTTTGCAGATATTCGGCCGGAGCTACGTGCTAGTGATGATGCAAAACGAGCCGCCCTTTTTATTACCGTTCCACCACTACCAAAGGTAATTAGATTTGCTACTCCATTTGCACCAACCTGGGCTGCAATCTCAACTCTGGCAGGTGCTGCACTTCCAAAATGGGCGAGAGATCTTTATGGTGCACCAACGCTTCCAGGACAGGAGCTCGCAACAGATATTGCATTAAAGGCGCTTCGATCATCACTTCAATTACTACCAGAGGCATTTCGGTCACCTCCGCAATTAAAAGAGGCGAAGAGCCGATGAAGCATTTAGCAATTGCTAACTCAAGTGGCGGTACTGGAAAATCAACAACCGCTATGTGTATTGCTGTTGCTGCTGCTGAGTATGGACGTAATGTCCTATTAGTTGATCTAGATGAACGTGCCGGCCTGAGCTTTCAATTTATGATTGAGAATCCAAGATTTACCATGCTTGAGGTCGCACGAGATAACACCAGCTTAGATCTAGCAATTACTCGCACATCAGAGCGGATTGATTTTCTACCATCTGCGCCAAGAGTTACCGCCTTAGATAATCTGCAATTAGATTCCACTTCAATTAAGGAAAAATTTTCAAAGTATGATCTAGTTGTAGTTGATACATCATCAGCATTAAATCAACGCAGCAATCTAGTAGCAGAGATCGGTGATGCAGTTCTATATCCAACAACCGATTCAATCTCATCAGTTAGAGGGGTTTTGCAGGCGAGTGATTTCTATCGAGATCTAATCCAAGTTGGAGTCTTGCCAATCAAGAAAACTCTTACACAAAATTCAACTATTCCAGCATTGAGCGCAGATTTTAAGGTTCTTGATCCAGCTATTCCAGAGAGTGAGAGCGTACTTCTAGCGCAAATTGCTAATAAATCTGTAATGAGTTTTGCAAAGCTAAGTGATGTTGCAGATGCTTACCGCGATGTTACCTATTTTTTATTAGAGGAGTTACTCGGAGGCAAATCCAACACGTCGCTCTGAGGATTCTCCAACCTCAACATAATT
>WLHY01000093.1 GCA_009702465.1 Actinomycetota bacterium | reverse complement strand
TTTACGTGTAAAAAATTAAGCGTTTGCTTAACTGAGGGTTAATCTAAGGGGTGAGCAAAAAATAGGTTGTCATCCAATTCGGTGTGTCGCATTAGAAATATTTAGCAAAAAATCCTTAAAACCATTATTTATTACTGGTTTTGTGCGAAGAGATCGCTCTTTTTAATAACTCTAAATAATTACTTTAGAGTTCCCACTACTTAATAGGCAGTGTTTTAGGCTTAAAAACCGCTCTTTTTAACTCAAACTCTGAAACCTTATCGATCTTGGTAAAGGTCAGACCGATGTCATCTAGCCCCTCCATTAACCGCCAACGGGTGTAATCATCGATCTCAAAATTTAAAGTTTTACCCTCGTAAGAGATGGTTTTGCTCTCAAGATCTGCACTTATTTGCGTTTCTGGCTTGCTCTCAATGATCTGCCAGATATTTTCAATCTCCTCCTGCGGCAAAATTACAGTTAGCAGCCCAGCCTTTTGGGAGTTGCCTCGGAAGATATCGGCAAAGCGGCTTGATAGGACAACTTTAAAACCATAATTTTGCAACGCCCAAACCGCATGTTCGCGGGATGAGCCAGTTCCAAAATCAGGGCCCGCTACCAGGATAGTTGCACCCTTATATTGTGGTTGGTTTAAAACAAACTCAGGATCATTTCGCCAAGCGCCAAAAAGCCCATCTTCAAACCCACTCTTTGTGATCCGCTTTAGATAAACGGCGGGAATAATCTGGTCGGTATCAACATTGCTGCGTCGAAGCGGCAGTGCACTTCCGCTGTGCTTTACAAATTTTTCCATTTACAAATCCGCCGGCGAAGCTAGAGTGCCTTTAATTGCAGTCGCCGCTGCAACTAATGGACTTACTAGGTGAGTTCTGCCGCCTTTGCCTTGTCGGCCTTCAAAATTTCGATTGCTGGTAGATGCTGCTCGCTCACCTACTGATAGTTGATCTGGATTCATTCCTAAGCACATAGAACAACCAGCGCTACGCCACTCAGCACCCGCATCTAAAAAGACCTTATCCAGTCCCTCTGCCTCAGCTTGTAATCTAACGCGAGCTGAGCCGGGAACAACTAATAATCTAAGTGAGCTAGCAATCTTCTTACCCTTTAAAACATCGGCCGCAGAACGCAGATCCTCAATTCGGCCATTGGTACAGGAGCCTAAAAATACGGTGTCTACCTTGATATCTCGAAGTGGAGTACCAGCGGTCAATCCCATGTACTCAAGTGCTCGCTCTGCCGCACCGCGATCTTCAGCATTAGCAATATCTGCTGGATTTGGAACAGAGGCAGTCAATGGCAAACCTTGTCCAGGATTGGTTCCCCAAGTTACAAATGGAGCTAACTCATCAGCATTTAAATTAACCTCTACATCAAACTTTGCATCGGCATCTGTTGTTAAAGTTTTCCAGTATGCCAAGGCGGCATCCCAATCAGCACCCTCTGGCGCATGAGCTTTGCCTTTTACATAATCAAAGGTGGTTTGATCTGGTGCGATTAAACCGGCGCGGGCACCAGCCTCGATAGACATATTACAAATTGTCATACGCGCTTCCATTGATAATGCACGGATCGCACTTCCGCGGTACTCCAAAATATAACCTTGGCCACCACCGGTACCGATCTTTGCAATAACTGCCAAAATAATATCCTTACTAGTTACTCCTGGTTTTAAAGTACCTTCAACATTAATCGCCATAGTTTTTGGGCGAATTAATGGCAGGGTTTGAGTTGCTAATACATGCTCTACCTCGCTGGTTCCAATACCAAAGGCCAATGCACCAAATGCACCATGGGTTGAGGTATGGGAGTCACCGCAAACAATTGTCATTCCAGGTTGAGTAATTCCAAGCTGAGGACCAACTACATGGACAATACCTTGGTCAATATCGCCTAATGAGTGCAAGCGCACGCCGAACTCAGCACAATTTTTTCTTAAGGTATCTACCTGCAATTTAGAGACTGGATCTGCAATTGGTTTATCAATATTTAATGTCGGAACATTGTGATCTTCCGTAGCAATTGTTAAATCAGGACGTCGAACCTTGCGATTAGCCAGACGAAGACCATCAAAGGCTTGTGGACTTGTCACCTCATGAATCAAATGAAGATCGATATAAAGTAAATCAGGTTCATTGGGTGTGGCGGAGACAATATGTTCTGCCCAAATTTTTTCAGCGAGCGTCTTTCCCATTTACTTAATTTACTCCCTTCTAATTCAATTGCATTTACTAAACTCTAGAAATTTGCTTCTCATTTAATGAGATGGCATTATCAGAGTGTGGACAGAAAGAATAGCGGTGTTGGCGTATTAGATAAAGCGCTAGCAATCTTGGCTGCGCTAGAGGCGGGACCAAGATCACTTAGTGAGTTAGTCTCCGCAACTGGTATCGCTCGGCCTACCGCCCACCGGTTGGCGGTAGCACTTGAGTTTCATAGATTAGTTAGCCGTGATTTCACCGGCCGTTTTATTTTAGGCGCTCGCTCATCTGAGTTAGCAACAGCTGCTGGTGAGGATCGATTACTGATTTTAGCTGCTCCTGCATTGATCTCACTTAGAGATGCAACAGGTGAAAGTGCGCAGCTGTATCGTCGTCAGGGAGACTCTCGAATTTGTGTTGCAACTGCAGAGCGTTTAAGTGGTTTGCGAGATTCAGTACCAGTTGGCACCACCCTAACTATGCAGGCTGGTTCAGGTGCACAAATCCTGATGGCTTGGGAGGAGCCAGATAAATTGCACCGTGGCTTAGTTGGCGCAAAATTTAACGCAGTTAATTTAGCAGCGGTTCGTCGACGAGGCTGGGCACAATCAGTTGGCGAGCGCGAAGCAGGTGTTGCATCAGTCTCTGCCCCAGTTCGAGGTCCAAACAATAAGGTGATTGCGGCGGTGAGTATTAGCGGTCCAATTGAACGATTAAGTCGCCAACCTGGTCGAATGCATGCAGCCGCTGTTGTTGCTACGGCAAGCAAATTATCAAAGGCACTTGCTGCAAAGTAATTTAATAAAATTAAAGTACAGCAAGGTATAACTTTGGTAGCTCCGAAGGGATTCGAACCCTCGTAGCTGGCTTGAGAAGCCAGAGTCCTAGGCCACTAGACGACGGAGCCGTGCATATTAAGTTTTTATAAATCGCTGGGGTACCAGGACTCGAACCTAGACAAGCTGAACCAGAATCAGCTGGGCTGCCAATTACCCCATACCCCAAAAATTTTAAAGCTTATGAGGGGGTAAGAATACCCGACCATCTATTTAACTGGAAATTATAGGCGTGAAAACTTTAGGAAGTTATTGCGCTTGAAATTCTGGCAAGAGAGCGCTCCTTGCCGAGTAATTGCATCGACTCAAACAATGGTGGCGAGATATGAGATCCAGTTACTGCAATACGCAATGCGCTAAATGCAATCCGGGGTTTGAGCCCTAACTCCTCAATTAAAGCCTTACGTAATACCTCTTCAATGCTGAGATGATCCCAATTCGGTAGCTCGCTGCACCGTGCCAGAGCCACTTTAAGCACCTCTTGAGCACCAGCCTCGAGCAACTTTGGCTGCTCTTGTGCATCGACGGTGAATTGTTTTACAAATAAGAAGTTAAGCATCGCTGGTATCTCACTAAGTGTGACAATTCGCTCTTGAATAATTGGTAACGCTGCCTTCACTAAATCTATCTCTTCAGTTGTGCCAGAAATTACCTTTGCCTGGGTTAAAAATGGCAGTGCCCACTGTAAAAATTCAGCTTGAGTTAGCGCCCTGATCTTGTCACCATTAATTGCCTCTAGCTTTTTCATATCAAATCTTGCAGGGCTGCTATTTACTCGCTCGACGGTAAACAACTCAACTAACTCTTTCATTGTGATATTTTCTTTATCATCACCAGGTGACCAACCAAGCAGTGCTAGGTAATTACAGATCGCCTCTGGCAAAAAGCCATGTTCGCGATACCAGGCGATTGAGACCTCGCCATTTCGCTTTGATAACTTGGCATTATCTTGACCCATCACAAATGGTAGGTGAGCAAAAAT
>WLHY01000092.1 GCA_009702465.1 Actinomycetota bacterium | reverse complement strand
TTGGGCTGGGCCAACCTTTACCGATAGCGGTGGCTTTCAGGTTTTATCCCTGGGTGTTGGCTTTAAAAAGGTTATCGCGATGGATGAGAAAACATTCCAAGCAGATGATGTGATCGCTGATAAGAAAGAGCGATTAGCCCATGTTGATGATGATGGCGTCACCTTCAAATCACATCTAGATGGATCATTGCACCGTTTTACCCCTGAAGTATCTATGCAGGTTCAGCACCAACTTGGCGCAGATATTATCTTTGCCTTTGATGAGTGCACTACCTTGCATAACACCCGTAAGTATCAAGAGAAAGCACTAGAGCGAACTAGGTTGTGGGCTAAGCGATGTTTAACTGAACATGATCGATTAACCCAAGCAAGAGGTAATAAGCCATATCAAGCATTATTTGGTGTGCTGCAAGGTGCTCAGTATGAAGATCTACGTCGCAAAGCTGCGCAAGATCTAGGTTCAATGAGTGAGGATGGGATTTCTTTTGATGGCTTTGGAATTGGTGGCGCATTAGATAAGCAAACTCTTGGCCAAATTCTGCGTTGGGTAAATGAGGAGTTGCCAGAGAAAAAACCCCGTCACTTCCTTGGCATTGGCGAGCCCGATGATCTATTTGTTGGTGTTGAAAATGGTGCCGATACCTTTGATTGTGTTGCGCCATCTCGTCAAGCAAGAACAGGTTCAGTCTTTACCAAGGATGGTCGATTAAATATTTCAAATGCACCCCACAAGCGAGAGTTCAAACCAATTGAGGATGATTGCACCTGTTACACCTGCAAAAATTACACCCGTGCTTACTTGTGCCACCTATTTCGCAGTAAAGAGATGTTGGCCTCTACCTTAGCCACCATTCATAATCAACACTTTATTGTGGGATTAGTTGATCAAATGCGCAGCAGCATTAATGATGGCAACTTCTTTGAGTTTAAAGCGGAGTTTATGGGGCGGTACTACGGCAGGTAGATTACTTAACCTTTGGCAGATTCCAGCCACGGGCGATTGAAATAGTACGAACCAAAATAATCACCGCTCCAGATATTAAAGCCACAATCTCATTAGGTAATGCGGTTGGTTCAATTAAGACATAAACCAAGGCACCAACTGCGCACGCTGTTCCTATTGTTTCTCGGTGTAATAAGACCGGTTCTACTTGGCAAAGAACATCCCGCAACAAGCCACCAGCGACAGCAGATAAAACACCAAGAATTAAGGCAGCATAACTTGGGGCTGCATTATCAAGTGCGAACTGCACACCCGAAACTGTTGCTACAGCCAACCCTAAGGTGTCTAGCCCAAGTACAACCTTGCCAACAGGTTTTGTAATTCGAAGGCCAATTGTTATCAAGACGGCAAGAAGTATCGCTAAGAAGTACCAGGGCTGGGCTAACCAGATTGGTCGCTCCTCCAAAAATAAGTTTCGCAATGTTCCGCCAGTAATTGATGCCACGATAGCGATTAATAAAATTCCGCCGTAATCCATCCGTCGATCCGCTGCAATGCGAGCGCCAACCAGTGCAAATGCAAAGGTAGCGATGATGTCGAGTATGGCAATCATGGCCTCAATCTATAAGGTACTTCTTATGAACTCATCCATAAACTCGGCCCGTACCCCACTTAAAATCGGAATCTTGGGCGCTGCCCGAATTGCACCAAGTGCAATCATCTCCCCAGCCCACGCCACTGGCCATCGCCTCGTTGCAGTTGCATCTCGCGATATCAAAAAGGCAGAGGAGTTTGCCAAGCAACATCAAGTAGAAGGTGTCTACGGCAATTACCAAGATTTAATTGATGATCCTGAGATTAATGTTATTTACAACGCACTTCACAATGGTGCACACGCACCCTGGAACATAATTGCATTAGCTGCTGGCAAACATGTACTAAGCGAGAAGCCATCAGCTTCAAATGCAGCTGAGGCTAATGATGTTGTGCAAGCGGTGAGCAAAAGTGGCAAAATCTTTATGGAGGGCTTTCATTATTACTACCACCCAGTTTTCCAACGTGCCCTGGCAATCCTTAAATCAGGCGAGATCGGTGAGGTCACCAAGGTTGAATCAGCCTTGATCATCCCAATGCCAGATCCAAACGATCTTAGGTTGCAATTTGATTTAGCAGGCGGCTCATTAATGGATGTTGGTTGCTACGCACTTCACTCACAACGGATGATTTGTAATGCAATTACTGGTGGAGAACCAACCGTCCTAAGCACCGAGGTAAATGCTGATAAAAATGATATTGATACCAAATTAAATGTTGAACTTCAGTACCCAAATGGAGTTAAAGGTTATGCTAAAGGTGATTTTGAATCCCCTGAATTTAACGCTCCCCTAACTATCACCGGAACCAAGGGCAGCATTCACCTGCCAAACTTTGTTGTTTCAGGTTGGGATGATCGAGTAATTACTAAGGTTGGAAGCACCGAGCGCACTGAACACCTTGGCACGCTTTCCACCTATACCCATCAATTAATGGCCTTTGCTGATGCGGTTGATTTAGGAAAATCAATTCAAACCGATGCAGCTGATGCGCTAAAGCAAGTTACTCTGATTGATGCCTCATATATAAATGCTGGTCTACCTGTACGGCCAAGATTTAAAATTTAAGTGACAACCCATACCATCACCTTCCTAGGTGGCGTTGAATCGGTAACCGGTTCAAGATTTTTGCTGGAAACCGATAACTACAAATTACTGGTTGAAGCTGGAATGTTTCAGGGTCTAAAGGAGCTTCGTCTAAAAAATTGGGAGCCATTTCCGATTGATCCATCAACGATTAATGCAATTTTAATCACCCATGCTCACCTAGATCATTCAGGCTACCTACCAAGGTTGGTACGTGATGGCTTCACTGGATCAATTTATTTAACTCATGACACAGGCAAGTTAGTGGAGATTGTTTTGCGAGACTCTGCGCGAATTCAAATGGAGGATGCAAAGTATGCAGAGAAAAAAGGGTACTCAAAGCATGAAAAACCAGAGGCGCTATACGATCTGCAAGATGCTGCCAAAGCGATCAGTAAATTAAAAACAGTTGATTTTCACAAAGAGGTAGAGATTGCTCCAAATATCTCTGCGATCTTTCACAGAAGCGGTCACATCCTGGGTTCAAGTATCGTCGAGGTAAATCTAGATGGAAAGCGGGTGGTTTTCTCTGGTGATCTTGGTCGGTCCCAACACCCACTACTGAATCCACCAGATCAATTTATGAGTGGCGCAATTGATGCTGTAGTAATGGAGTCAACATATGGTGACCGCACTCATGAGGATACAACCCACCTACTTGCAGAAGTAATCAATAGATGTGTTCAGCGCAATGGTTCTATCTTGATACCTGCCTTTGCAGTAGATCGCACAGAGGTAATTTTAATGATGTTGAAGAAGTTGGTGAATGAAAAACAAATTCCAAATTTGCCAGTTTTTGTTGATTCACCGATGGCACTTGCCTCACTAAATGTCTATAAGATGGCAATGGATACAGGCTCACTCGATATTAAGCAAGAGTTATTTGATTCAATTAAGTTTGATGATCCATTTAATCCTGGAAATCTGCAAGGTGCTGAAACGGTAGAGCAATCAAAGGCTCTCAATAACCCCAGCAAAAGCTGCATAATTATTTCAGCAAGCGGAATGGGTACCGGCGGTCGAGTCGTTCATCATCTGGAAAATATGTTGCCACATTCAGAGCATGCTGTGGTTTTAATTGGATACCAAGCTGAAGGCACCAGAGGGCGATCTTTAGCTGATGGCGCAAAATCGGTAAAGATGCATGGTCGACAGGTCTCTGTTTTTGCTGAAGTTATCCAGATCCAAGGACTGTCAGTGCATGCAGATGCAGATGAGGTTTGTGCCTGGTTAGGTACTACAAAAAATTTACCTGGCCATACCTTTATTGTCCATGGTGAGCCATCATCCAGTGCTGCTATGGCGGAGAAAATTAATCAGAGGCTTGGTTGGAATACCGTAGTCCCAAGACTCAATCAAAAATTTTATATCTAAATTATAAAACTACTTTTTGCTTTTTCAACAGCAGATTTGCG
>WLHY01000091.1 GCA_009702465.1 Actinomycetota bacterium | reverse complement strand
TTATGTACTGAACCGGTTTTCCTAAAACTCGTTGTTCAACTAAACCTTGAAACTCTTCACTTATCCGAGCGACCTCCTCGCTGGGTAGTTCAAAGGTAGAGGTAATTAATTGTTTACGGGATACGCCAATAACATGTGCTAATAAAATCTCAGCATCTACAGCAGAGATCTGATTCTTCTCAAATTGGGCAACCGCATCTCTTAAAAGATTACGCATACTTGCCGCTTATTAATTTTCGCCAGCAAGCTTTGAAGCTCGATCACTATCTAGAAGTGCTTGGATTACCGCTTCTAGATCACCATTCATAACTGAATCCAAATTATTTGCCTTGTAATTTACCCGGTGATCACTTAACCGATTCTCTGGAAAGTTATAGGTACGAATTCGCTCGCTGCGATCTACGGTACGAACCTGGGATTTACGTTCAATAGCTGCAATTCGCTCTGCCTCTTCTTGCGCTGCTGCCAACATTCGAGCACGCAAGATGCGAAGTGCTGACTCTTTATTTTGTAATTGGCTTTTCTCATTTTGGCAGGAGACCACAATTCCAGTTGGGATATGAGTAATGCGAACCGCTGAGTCAGTTGTATTTACCGATTGTCCACCAGGTCCACTGGATCGATAAACATCAATCCGCAGATCATTCATATTTAAATCAACATCTACCTCTTCCGCTTCCGGCAAAATTAATACGCCAGCTGCTGATGTGTGGATGCGACCTTGTGACTCGGTTTCCGGCACACGTTGAACACGATGCACGCCGCCTTCAAATTTTAATTTAGCGTATGGCGTCTTTCCCGGCTCCTGAACTCCTTTAGATTTAATGGCAATTGATACATCTTTATATCCACCCATATCGCTATCGGTAGTCTCAATTGTTTCAACCTTCCATCCCTGTTTTTCAGCGTAGCGGGTGTACATACGAAGTAGATCACCAGCAAAGATTGCAGATTCATCACCACCAGCACCAGCTTTAATCTCCATGATTACATCGCGATCATCATTTGGATCTCGCGGAAGTAACAACTCCTCTAATTTTTCTGCCGCCTCATCTCTGGTTGCTTCAAGGGCGGCGATCTCACTTGCAAAGCTCTCATCTGCTTGCGCTAGCTCTTTACCGGCAGCCAAATCCTCTTCGGCTAACTTCCAGGCGCGGTAACCAGCAATTACTGGACCAAGTTGGGCGTACCGTTTACCAAGTGATCTAGCCTTATTTTGATCAGAGTGAATTGATGGATCAGCCATCTGTTTTTCAAGTTGGTCGTACTCAACAATTAACTCATTAGCTTTGGCAAACCGTTCCATTTACTCACTCCTTTCGTGGTTTTTAAAGGTAACAAAAAAGAGAGCGCACCACATCAATCGATGTGAGGTGCGCTCTCTTTAAAAAAACTACTTAGTGCCTGGCTTCTCGCTCTTTCCGAAACGCTCTTGGAACTTGGCTACGCGGCCACCGGTATCAAGAATTCTCTGCTTACCTGTGTAGAACGGATGACATACGGAACAAACTTCGACGTAGATCGATCCAGTTTCCTTTGTGCTGCGGGTTGTGAAAACCTCACCGCAACCACAAGTAACTTTTGTCTCCACATATGCTGGGTGGATCTCTGGCTTCATTTTTTCTTCTCTCTTTTATTACTGGGTCAGAGTTTTTTCACTCTGTGAACCAGTAGATCCGGCGCTTACCGGGGGGTGTAAAGAATAACTTGTAAGGGTAGTACTGAGCAAAACTGATCGTGAAAAAGTTAAGAATGATCAGTGATTAAGCGTCAGCGCTCTCCTTATTTGATCCACTACTTGAAGATGAGGAGGTTGGCATATCTCCACCCGCAACAGTCTTTTGAATCTGTAGCAAGAACTCGACGTTGGACTTAGTGCCCTTCATCTTTTCTAGTAATAACTCAAGTGCTTGTTGTGGTTCAAGTGCATGCAGAACTCGACGAAGTCGCCAAACAATTCCAAGCTCCTCAGTTCCCATCAAGATCTCCTCTTTACGAGTTCCGGATGCAACTACATCAACAGCTGGGAAGATTCGCTTATCCGCAAATTTACGGTTAAGAATCAACTCCATATTTCCAGTTCCCTTGAACTCTTCAAAGATAACCTCATCCATCTTTGAACCAGTATCAATTAACGCTGTTGCCAAAATTGTTAATGATCCGCCATTTTCAATATTACGTGCGGCACCAAAGAACTTTTTAGGTGGATACAGAGCTGCGGAGTCAACACCACCAGAAAGAATTCGACCTGATGCTGGTGCTGCGATGTTGTATGCGCGACCTAATCGGGTGATTGAATCAAGTAGTACAACTACATCATGGCCTAGCTCTACTAATCGCTTTGCTCGCTCAATTGCTAACTCTGCAACTGTGGTGTGATCATCGGCCGGACGATCAAAGGTTGAAGCAATAACCTCGCCCTTTACAGAGCGTTGCATATCGGTAACCTCTTCAGGACGCTCATCAACTAGAACCACCATTAAATGACACTCTGGATTGTTGGTTGTAATCGCATTTGCAATAGATTGCAAAACCATTGTTTTACCCGCTTTTGGTGGGGAAACAATTAAGCCACGTTGACCCTTACCAATTGGTGAGATTAAATCAATGATTCGAGTTGTTAAAACATTTGGTTCAGTCTCAAGGCGTAATCGCTCCTGCGGATAAAGTGGAACTAATTTAGAGAACTCAACGCGATCACGTGATTTCTCTGGCTCAACACCATTGACTGTTTCAACTCGAACTAATGCATTGAATTTTTCACGACGCTCACCTTCACGCGGCTCACGTACTGATCCAGTAATTACATCGCCCTTACGCAAACCGTACTTGCGAACCTGTTGAAGCGATACATAAACATCATTAGGAGTTGGTAGATATCCACCAGTACGAATAAATGCAAAGCTATCTAAAATATCAAGTAAGCCACCTACTGGCAGCAGTACATCATCCTCGGAGATAACAACCTCACGCTCTTCGCGAAAGCCTCGATCACGGTTGCGATTGCGATCACGATTGCCACGATCGCGGCCTCTGTGATTATCTCGGCCACCATCACGATTAAATCGACGGTTGTTATCACGATCGGAGTCATTTCTGTCGGAGTTATTTCCAGAGTTGTTTCCGGAGTTGTTTCCGGAGTTGTTTCCGGAGTTGTTTCCGGAATTATTGCCGGAGTTACCTGATGATTCATTGTCATCATCATCTGCTGAATTGTTATTTGAATTCTCGGAGTTACTGTTATTTCTATTATTACGGTTGTTTTGTCGTTCCATACGACGAGCCTCTCGTTCATTTTTTGCGGCCTCACGATTTGCGGCCTGCAGATCGCCGATTGCTTGGACCAGCTCTGCTTTCTTTAAATTTGTGGCATCTTCAATTCCAAGTTGAACCGCTGTCTTCTTCAGATCACTTACTGCCATATCAACTAATTCAACTGCGCCTTTGCTTGCGGCTGCTTTCTTAACTGCCATACTCTTATTTTTTTCCTTTGATTTGATTTTCCACTATCTGGTAAAGGATTGTGGCTTTGGATTTAAATTTACCTATAGAAATCTCTTTTAATTTCTTAGGATTTTTTATTTATCTGTCGCACTTTCCGACGAGGCTAAATGTAGCACAGCCAGATAGGGCGCCAAAATCAAGGCAAAACCAGCGCAACTTCTGCTTTTTATTTGCTTTTTATTTGCTTTTTATTGAACTCCGCCTTGTGCGATGGCTAGCTTCATTGCGTTAAAGCCTGGCGCCAACGCAGGTATCTGATCAATCTCACTCTCATCGCCTGCGTAAAGAATCATTACTGAGGGTCCAGCACCTGACAAAACAGCGGCAATCCCAGCCCCACGTAACTTGTTTATTAGAGCAATAGATTTAGGCATCGCCGATTCGCGATAATTTTGATGCAGAAGATCTGCAGTAGCGGTAAACAATAAATCTGGACGTTGCGCTAATGCGTGAACTAATAATGCTGTGCGGGTTGAGTTTAAGGTCGCATCATGGTGTGAGATCGATTCTGGAATTAATTTACGAGCTTTTGCAGTTGGTACCTGATTATCTGGAATTAGTAAGAGTGCTTTTATTCTGGAATCC
>WLHY01000090.1 GCA_009702465.1 Actinomycetota bacterium | reverse complement strand
TTGTGAATAAATGCGATCGAGGTTCCGCCCAGCATTTCACTCCAGCGCTCCGCCACTCGTACGCGACCTGAGTCAGGGGAAACAATTACTAAATTCTTTCGATCAACCTTGCTGCCAACATAATTTGTTAATAGTGGAAGGGCGAATAAATGATCTACTGGTCCATCAAAGAATCCTTGAATTTGTGAGGTATGTAGATCTACGCACATCAGACGATCAGCACCCGCTGTTTTAAATAAATCCGCCATTAATCTGGCAGAGATTGGTTCACGGCCTCGATGCTTTTTATCTTGTCGGGCGTAAGCGTAGAAAGGTAAGACCACAGTAATTCGTTTAGCTGATGCACGCTTTAGCGCATCAACCATAATCAACTGCTCCATAATTTGTTTGTTTACCGGAGCACTATGACTTTGAATTACAAATGCATCACTACCGCGGACACTCTCTTCAAAGCGAACAAATATTTCACCATTAGCAAAGTCATAAGCCGATGTTGGTGTAATTGGAATTCCTAGTTCGGCGGCGACCTCTTCTGCTAACTCTGGATAGGCGCGGCCAGTAAATAAGCGCAAACGTTTTTCGGAGGATAAGCGGATTTCATTCATTTAGTACCCTCCCTTATCTCAAAGTGGCGGTGCTTGATACTTCTATTCTACTAGTTGGTGATTATTCACTAGCACCAGCATTTTTGGCTGCATCTGCTGATTTACTTCCTTTTCGTTTCCGAAGAACCCAGCCCAAGATATTGATCTGACGAGCGCGGCCAATTCCGATTGCACCCGCTGGAACATCTTCATTGATTACTGAACCCGCTGCTGTATAGGCGCCATCTCCAACAGCGACAGGAGCAACCAACATGGTGTCGCTGCCGATTCTTACCTGATCTCCAATCTTTGTTTGGTGCTTATTTTCACCATCGTAATTTACAAAGATGGTTGCAGCTCCAATATTTGTGCCTTCACCAATTTGTGCATCTCCAACATATGAAAGATGGGGCACCTTTGATCCTTTACCAATACTTGAATTTTTCGTCTCAACATATGCACCGATCTTTGCTTCAGTTGCTAACACTGTTCCAGTGCGAAGATATGAGTAAGGACCAACTTTGGCTGAATTACCAATCTTTGAATCTGTTGCAAAGCTCTCAATTACTTGAGCACTCTCTGCTACCTCGCAATTAACCAGGGTGGTTCGCGGCCCAATAACTGCACCTGTTGCAATCGAAGTTTTTCCAGATATCGCAGTTGCTGGATAGATTGTGACATCCTGGGCAATTTCCACATCTGAATCAATCCAGGTTGTGGTCGGGTCAATAATGGTCACGCCATTTAACATGTGTTGATGATTAATTCGATCCCGCATAATTGCCGCACACTCTGCAAGTTGAGAGCGATCATTAATCCCTAGCGTTTCTGTGTAATCATTTGATAAGACCGCTGCTGCAGCTTTGCCAGATGAGGTAATTAGACCAATGACGTCGGTTAGGTATAGCTCTTTCTGTGAGTTGTTAGCTTGCAGCTTTGAAATCACTTCGCGCAGCACCTTTGCCTCAAATAAGTAAACACCGGTGTTAATCTCATCAACCTCTGCCTCTAGCTCATTGCAATCTTTCTCTTCGACAATCTTTAAAATTGAATTGTTCTCGCCACGCAAAACTCTTCCGTAGCCAGTTGGGTCTGGCAATAAAGCGGTTAAAACTGAAGCCTGATTTTTGCCAGCTAAATGAGAGTCAACAAATTCACTGAGGGTTTGAGCGGTAAGAAGTGGGGTATCGCCAGCCAAGATTAAAACTGTGCCATCACCTTTGTATTCAGCGAGCGCTAATTGAACTGCGCCTCCTGTGCCATTTCTAGTTGCTTGAAAAATAGATTTAGCCGATGGTGCAATCAAAGTTAAATGTGCTTCAACCGATTCACGGTGAGCGCCAACAACTACTGAGGTAGCTTTTGGATTTAATGGTTCAACCGCGGCCAAAACATTTTCAATAATGCTTTTTCCAGCAATTTGATGTAAAACTTTTGAAGTTTGGGATTTCATTCGGGTGCCTTCACCCGCTGCTAGGACAATCGCAAGCTCTACTTTGCTCACTTTGATCTCCTAACCTTTGTTGGTTTGGTGGCTCCGCCACCAGGTATCGATCCTGGACCCTGAGCTTCAAAGGCTCATGTGCTAGCCACTACACAATGGCGGAACCTGAATTATCCCTTATAACAAGCTAATTTAAAAACTATCAATAATTCGTGCGCCTTGAGCGGGTCCAATCGCACGTGCAATTGAAGATACAACTCCACTTGAACTTAATGCCACTGCTAAATCCATGGCGTGATCCTCATCTGCAACCAAAAAAGCCACAGTTGGACCAGATCCAGAAACGATCCCACCCAATGCGCCGTAATCAATTCCAACATCTAGAACTAATCGAAGCGCAGGACGCAGAGAGCATGCGGCTGGTTGCAGATCATTTAGTAAAGATTTACCTAATGCTTTGGCATCTCCAGCACGAAGTGCCTGCATTAAAGGTTCACTAACCTGTGGTGAGGCGATAGATAATCCTTCGCGTAATCGATCACACTCTTGGTAAACGGCAGGAGTTGATAATCCTTGTGAAGATAAAGCTAGTACCCAGGTGTAACTACCCTTTGCCAGCGCTGATGTAATTTGATCTCCGCGGCCAGTTCCAATTGCAACACCACCTGAAAGTGCAAATGGCACATCGCTGCCAATCTGAGAAGCAATTTTCTCCATATCAGCTCTTGTAACTCCTAGATTAAATAATGAATCTAATCCAACAATTACGCCAGCAGCATCAGCACTTCCGCCCGCCATGCCACCAGCGACTGGAATCTCCTTCTTTAATTTAATCTCTAAATCCGGTGCTAGCTCATACTCTTTAATCATTAAGTTAGCTGCTCGAATTGCTAGATTGGATGAATCATTCGGAACGCCCTGTGCGGTTTGACCGGTGATTGAAATACTTACACCAGCACCGGAGTTACCTTCACTGACTGTTACATCATCAAATAATGTAATTGCTTGGAAAACAGTTGTAACCTCATGAAATCCATCGCTGCCAAGTGGGCCAACTGAAAGTTGTAAGTTAACCTTTCCAGGAACTCGAGTTACTACACCGCGGGATTTCATATAACGAAAGCGTATTGCTTCTCTAACTTAATTGCTGGGCAATCTGCCCAAATTGCTCAACTGTTAAAGCCTCACCCCGAATAGTTGGGTCAATTCCTGCTCTAATTAATGCCTCCTGCGCCGGCATCGAGCCACCAAATAATTCACTTAGTGCACTGCGCATCATTTTGCGGCGCTTGGCAAATGCATGATCGATTACTTTAAAGGTTTTTAATCGCTGGGCTTCAGAGCCAATTGGTGCATGACGATCAAATCTAACCAATGCTGAATCTACATTTGGTACCGGCCAAAAAACTGAGCGACTAACACTGCCAGCCCAAGTTAAATCTGCCCACCAATTACCTTTCACAGTTGGCGATCCATACTCTTTGCTATCTGCTTTGGCAACCAACCTTTCGGCAACCTCACTTTGCACCATTACAACACCACGTTTAATGCTTGGAAATAACTCCAATAAATTTAGCAATACCGGAACCGAGACGTTATATGGCAGGTTAGCAACCAATACATCTGGCTCTTTATCTAGCCGAGTTACCTGCATTGCGTCCTGGGTTAGAACTGTTAACTTTTTGGTATCTGCGCCATGGGCTGCGACAGTAATTGGTAATTGCTGCGCAAGCCGTGAATCAATCTCAATTGCAACCACCTCTTTACTAACCTCTAATAAGGCTAAGGTCAATGAGCCAAGACCTGGTCCAATTTCAAGTGCAATATCAGTACCTTTAACATCAGCAAACTTCACAATTTTGCGACAGGTATTGGCATCTACTACAAAATTTTGACCAAGTTTTTTTGTAGGCTTTAGATCAAGCTTTGTTGCTAACTCTCGGATCTCAGCTGCGCCAAGTAGATTGCTCAATTAAAACTGCCCAAAGATTCGCAATGCATTCTCTGAAATTGCTGCAGCCAGATAATCCTCTGATTCACCACGTTCTTGCGCCATCGCACGTAAGGTATTTGG
>WLHY01000009.1 GCA_009702465.1 Actinomycetota bacterium | reverse complement strand
TAGATATTGCTCCCAAAACCATCGCATTGATTTGGTGGTAAGTCCGTAATTATCTGCATTATCAACCGCACTTGCATAATTCATACTGATCTCATTGCAAGGATAAATCAATAATTGAAAAGCTAGATCAATTAACTGGGTATCTCGATTTTTTACAGCAACCGCTGAAGCTAGGTTTCCGCCAGCGCTATCGCCAACAACGCCAATGGCAGCTTTATCAACTCCTAATTGCTGTGCATTTGTTACCACCCAAGTTAGCGTGGCATAACAATCATCAAAGGGAGCAGGAAATGGATGCTCTGGTGCTTTTTGGTACTCCACGGCGACGATTACTATCTCCGCTAAATTGCTCAGCTTTCGTAGTGCCGGCTCGTAAATATCTAAAAAGTTAAGCACCCAACCTCCGCCATGAAAAAAAATAAGTGCTGGTAAATCTTTTTTATCATTTGGCCGGTAGATGCGAATAGGTAAATTACTGGTAGGACCAGCAATACTCTTATGTTCAACACTGTAAATATCCATCAGAGGCTGATTTAGCGCAACATTTAATTGAGAGTTTGCACGATGCGTGGCAACCGGAGCTGCCCAAAGTGCTGGCAGATTTAGGGCTGCGCGCTGTGCTAGGTATTGGATAATCTCCGGTTTTAAACTCACAAGGCGCAGATTATCTTAAATTTCTCCCGCACTTAATTGCTTTAAGAAGAGAGTGGCTTGCTTTCTGACCTCATCTAAATCATTTAAGCGCTTTAAGCCATTTAGCTGTTGAAACATTCGGTGATTCTTTTTGAATTTATCCTGATGTTCATCTAGATAATTCCAATACAAGGTTGTAAATGGACAAGCTTTTTCACCAACTCGAATCTTTGGATCATAAGCACAACCCTTGCAAAACTGGCCCATCTTTGAAATGTAAGAACCACCAGAAATATACGGCTTAGTCATCATGATGCCGCCATCAGCGTGAAGTCCCATGCCAATTACATTTGGCACCATTACCCAATCGGTGGCATCAATGAAAACTCGGCGCATCCAATCTAAAAACTGAATTGGTTCAACACCAGTCAAATTCGCAAGATTAGATAAGACCATTAAACGAGGTATGTGATGAGTCCAGGCCCGCTCCTGAATATCTGTAACAATGGTGGCAAGGCAATTCATTTTGGTTTTACTTGGATCATCAAATAAGGGCAGCAGATCTCGCTTGGCAGCTAATTTATTCTCATATTGATATTCACTACCAAGGAACCAATACATACCATTTACATACTCTCGCCAACCAATAATTTGTCTAATGAAACCCTCGCAGGAAGCGATTGGTATATCACCTCTTTCAAACTTCTTCAGAGCAGCATCTACCACCTCTAGTGGATGAAGCAATCCATTATTTATGTAGGGGGAGATTACTGAGTGATTAACCGACCAATTATCAATTGGCATCGCATCCTCATAAGCACCAAACTCTTTAAAGTTATACTTTAAAAACTCATCTAACCGCTTTAACGCTTGCTTTCGAGTAGTAGCCCAATACTTATTTTGACCCTCACCCCAAGTTGTTAGCTGGGAAATCTCTTGTGCAACCTGATTATCGATCTCATCAAATTTAAACTCTGCCAGTTCATGCGATTTGTAACCCTTAGGAACTGGGTTTCGATTTTCATGGTCATAATTCCACTCACCCCCCAATGGATCCTTACCTTCCATTAAAACATTTAGCTTTACCCGTTGCTGGCGATAAAAACCCTCCATTTTGAAACTCTTTTGCGATTTAGCCCAATCGGTGAACTCACTTATCGGGGTGATAAAGAAATCATTATCAACAAACTCAATTGGAAAATCTTTAAAGCTCGCTAATCTTCTAAAGCTAGTTGGATATGTGGTTAGAAAATTATTGATCTTGTGCTGCTTGCCGATCTGCGTTAAACCTTGGATTGTGGTGGCACTTTTTTGGTAAATTACATTAAAGCCAGAATCGGTTAACTCTTGGGCAAAGTGACGGGCACTGGAGATGATAAATTGCAATCTTTGGCTGTGCCACTTCTTACTGTTTATTGTTTGAGCACTTTCGATCAAAACAATCAAATCATTTTTCTTGTCAGCCTGTTTTAGCGCGCCATAATTCTTATTAAGAAGATCATGGGGAACATAGATGATTCGGTTCATGCTCTTCGACATCGCTCTGAGCAGTACTTAACCTGATCCCAATCCTTGCGCCATTTTTTTCGCCATTCGAACTCCAGGCCACAGGTGAGACACTTTTTGGGCGCTATGCCATTTTTAACTTTGGCCACTCGGGCATTTTTCATCAAGTAAGCCAGATCTGGGTTGAGTACAAATCGGTTTTAGAAAGCAGAGTAGACTTAGCCTTCATAATTGGCCAACTCTATTTGATTAACCGATATTTACCTCAAATAGGAATGAGTAGGAGTATTTAATGCGTTTCGGAGTTTTGACTGGTGGTGGTGATTGCCCAGGATTAAATGCAGTTATCCGTGCAGTTGTGCGCAAAGGCGTTAAGGAGTACGGCTACGAGTTTATTGGTTTTCGCGATGGTTGGCGCGGTCCACTTGAAGGTTTAACTATGCCATTAGATATCCCAGCAACCCGTGGAATTTTGCCAAAGGGTGGAACCATTCTTGGATCATCCCGTACCAATCCATTTAAGATCGAGGGCGGCGTCGAAAAGATTAAAGCAAATCTTGAAAAAATGGGTGTGGATGCGCTCATCGCAATCGGTGGCGAGGACACATTAGGTGTTGCCACAAAGTTGGATTCGCTGGGCGTTAAGGTAATTGGTGTCCCAAAGACTATTGATAATGATTTAAACAATACTGATTACACCTTTGGTTTTGATACCGCAGTAAATATTGCAGTAGAGGCGATTGATCGTCTGCACACAACAGCTGAGTCACATCACCGAGCATTAATTGTTGAGGTAATGGGTCGGCACGCAGGTTGGATTGCACTGCACTCTGGTTTAGCTGGTGGCGCATCTTGTATTTTAATTCCCGAGGTTAAGTTCTCGGTAGATCAAGTTTGTAAATGGGTTGAGACAAGATTTGAACAAAGCTATGCGCCAATTATTGTGATCGCAGAGGGTGCCATCCCACAAGAGGGTGACCTAGTAACTAAGGATCAAACACTTGATGCATTTGGTCATGTTAAGTTATCTGGAATTGGCGAGTGGTTAGCAAAACAGATTGAAACAAAAACCGGTAAAGAGGCGAGAACCTCAGTACTAGGTCACATCCAAAGAGGTGGAACTCCAACCGCCTTTGACCGAGTCCTTGCAACTAGATTTGGATTACATGCAATTACCGCCGCCCATGAGGGTGATTGGGGCAAGATGGTGGCGTTGCATGGCACAAAGATTGAACGGGTTCCATTGGCCTCAGCAACAGAGAAGTTGAAGACGGTTGATCCAGCTCTATACAAAGAGGCGGAGATCTTCTTTGGTTGATAATTAATTGCCCACGGGCGTTAATTAACAATCCCTAGAATTTAACTATGAAGAGTGATCAGATTTTTACTCCAGGCCTTACGGCGGCGCAGCAACCAACCTGGCCAGATGCAGCTGCTGTAAAAGAGGCGGTTGCAGAGCTGGAATCATTTCCACCCTTAGTTTTTGCCGGCGAGTGTGACAACCTCAAGGCAAAGATTGCACAGGCGGCAAAGGGAAATGCATTTTGGTTGCAAGGTGGAGATTGTGCTGAAACTTTTGCCGGCGCTACCGCTGATTCAATTCGCAATCGAATAAAAACAATTTTGCAGATGGCAGCGGTACTTCAGTACTTCTCATCTCTACCAGTGATTAAAGTAGGTCGAATGGCTGGCCAATTCGCCAAGCCGCGCAGCAATGATAATGAAACCCGCGAGGGTGTAACTCTTCCTGCCTACCGGGGGGATGCGGTAAATGATTTAGAGTTCACAACAAAATCTAGAACTCCCGATCCAAAACGTTTAGTGCGGGTATACAACACCTCAGCCGCTACCTTAAATTTAGTTCGAGCATTTACCCAAGGCGGTTTTGCAGATCTTCGACAGGTTCATACCTGGAATCGAGGCTTTGCCGCAGATGCCAGATTTAGTGCACGTTATGAAGAGATGGCGAATGAGATTGGCCGAGCGCTTCAATTTATGGAGTCAGCTGGCGTTGATCCTGAATCATTTAAATCTGTTGATTTCTACTCAAGTCATGAGGCCTTAATACTCGAGTATGAAAAAGCATTAACCAGAATCGATTCACGAACCGATAATCCCTACGATGTATCAGCCCACTTCCTATGGATTGGTGAGCGAACTCGACAATTAGATGGCGCACATATGGATTTTGCACAAAAGATTCACAACCCGATTGGTGTAAAGCTTGGGCCGAAAAGTACTCCTGAGGATGTATTAGCGATTATTGCTAAGTTAAATCCAGATAATGAGGCTGGTCGATTGACCTTTATTACTCGAATGGGTGCTGGTTTAATTAGAGAGAAGTTACCGGCTTTAATTGAAACGGTGAATAAATCTGGTGCAATAGTTCTGTGGGTTTGCGATCCAATGCATGGCAACACCTACGAGGCCCCGAGTGGTTACAAAACCCGTAAGTTTGATGATGTCCTAGATGAGGTTCGTGGATTTTTTGAGGTACACAAGAGATTAGGAACCCACCCAGGCGGCATTCACATTGAGTTAACTGGTGATGATGTCACTGAGTGCGTAGGCGGCGGAGATCAGATCTCCCATGAAGATCTTGCCTCAAGATATGAGAGCGCCTGTGATCCTCGGTTAAACCATACCCAATCACTTGAACTGGCATTCTTAGTAGCCGAGATGTTAAGGGATCGTAAAAAGTAAGTATTCCCTTTCAGCAAATTCAGGTTTACAGTTGTAAGCGTGTTCTCAGCCACCACTCATAAAACGCCGATCGGCACCCTATTTCTCATAGCTGATCAGCAGGTATTGCTAGGGGCGGGATTTAAAAGTTTTAAGGGTTTAATCGATCGATTTGATCCATCTGATGCCAAGATAGAGATTAAACAAATTAAATCAATTCCAATTATCTCAGATTTAATCAGTGATTACTTTGATGGTGATCTACTTGCATTAAATGGCATAAGTGTGCGACAGCCAGGTGGCAAGTTCTCACAAAATGCTTGGAAGGCGATGCGAAAAATTCCTGCTGGAAAAACCTGGAGTTACGCCGAACTTGCAAAACGAGCTGGCTCAGCTGATGCGGTTAGAGCAGCTGGCACAGCTTGCGGGAATAATTTAATTGCACCGATTATTCCATGTCATCGAATTGTGAAAAGTGGTGGGGCACTTGGAAATTATGGTTACGGCGTTGAGATAAAGGAGTGGTTACTAAACCATGAGGGCGCACTCCAATAAATTAGGGCAGATGAAAGTAATTCTGGTATGACTAAGGAGTTTTCTTCTTATCACTCCAGATTACAACTCCCATTGCAAACATCACCATAGCGCCGCCAACTGCGATTCGAATTGTTAATGGATCGTTGTTGAAAAATAAGCCGAAAAATAATGCAAATGGTGTCTCCATCGCTAAAAGAACACTAGCTGCGGTTGCACTCATTACTGATTGCGCCTTGGTTTGAACTAAGAATGCTAAGAAGGTGGCAAATACTGCGGTGAAGATAATTGCTTGCCAGACACTGGCCGATGGTGGTGCTTCAAAGCCATTAATAAATGCACAAACTGTTGCGATAGCACTGACTGTTAAAATCTGGATCAATGTAAGAGCGTAGGTATTTTTACCATTGCTCCACTCACCAAGAGCCACAAAGTGAGCGCCGTAAATAAAGGCGGAGATGAGTACCAGAATCTCACCTGTTCCTATTGAAATTCCATTGTAGGAGATAAGGATTAAACCAATCATGGCGATTGCAACGGCAAACCACTGAACCATCAACACTTTGCGTTTTAAAATTAGTAGCGAGATTAATGGTGTGAAAACCAGGTACATACCGGTGATAAATCCGGTGTTAGAGACTGTGGTTTTTGCCAAGCCAAGGGTTTGGAAAATATACCCACCACTAAGCAGAATGCCTGCCAAAATTCCTTGTTTGATAAATTTAGAGTTTAGACCGCGAAAAACAGTTGGACGATAGGCGATCATCAAGAGAGCAGCCACAATAAATCTAGATGATAGAAATGAGTACACATCCTGTTGGGCAATTGCATCCTTCATTAGCACAAAGGAGCCACCCCAAACAGCAGCTGTTGCCAGCATTGCAAGGTAAAGTAGATTTCTAGTAATCATTTTTTACCTCTGTATTTTTTCAATAAGGCAACCTCGCTGCCATGCTCAGCTTCCGCACCTGGTGTTTCTAGTATTAGGGGAGCGTTTTTAATCGCTGGATGGGCTAGTAATTCAGCAAATGGTTTACTGCCAATCTCACCTTTTCCAATATTTTGATGGCGATCTTTTAGGTTTCCGCAGATATCCATCGAATCATTGGCATGAATTAATTGAATTCGTTCAACTCCGGCAATCTTCACCAATAAATCCAATGTCTCTGTCATGCCACCCACCTTTTTAATGTCATGTCCAGCGGCAAAGACGTGGCAGGTATCAAGGCAAACCCCCACCTTTGGGTGCCATTCAAGTGCATCAAAGTACTTTGTTAGATCATCTAATTTTTTAACTAAAGATTGGCCTTGCCCAGCGGTTGGTTCGAGTAATAACCATGGATCTTCATCAGTTAAATTATTTAAAATTGGCATCACGCCTTCGTGAATCTGTTTCCATGCTTGATCAATATGGGATTCATCTACAGCAGAGCCGGTATGTACAACAACACCTTTAGCACCAATCTCGCGACCACGCTTTAGTGAGTAAGCGGTTGCCGCTAGTGAGTTTTCATATGTCGATTTAGTAGGGGAGCCTAAATTAATTAGAAATGAGGCATGCACATATGGCTCAATGTTGTGTTCTGCTGTCTTTGCTTTGAAGGCTTCATCCATCGCCGGATTTGGGGCAGAGGTGGCCCAGGTTCTTGGACTAGATGCAAATACTTGAATCGCTTCAGCTTTAATCGTTAATGCATACTCAATTGATCGAGTTGCCATGCCACCAGATGTCGGCACATGTGCACCGATTCGGGGTGTAAGCATTTGGAGAGCCTACTGCACCTAACCTAGTGAGATTGTCACGGTAGATCCAACCTTGACTTTGGATCCTTGTTTTGGGGAGATGCTAATTACTTTACCGCCTCTTCCTTTCACAACAACCTTTAATCCATTGTTCTCTAAATCCAATGTCGCTTGATTTGAACTCTTTGAGATCACATTTGGAATAAATACAAACTCTGGACCCTTTGAAATATCTAAAACAACTTCACTGCCTTTATCTACCAGCGGGGCGCTCTCAGGTTTCTGAGAGATTACTAATCCAGTCAATACCGTGTCGCTAAATTTATAAGTTGGTGAGACATCAAAGCCAGCTTGAGTTAACTCACTTAATGCTTGCTCACCACCAAGGCCAATATAAGATGCAAGTGGTACTTGTTCATTTCCTTTGCTGACAAAGAGATCAACTAAGGAGTTTGGCTTAACCTCAGCTCCAACTGCAGGTTCAATTTTTGTCACAAAACCTTTTTTGATTTGTGCTGAAAACTCCTCAAAGATTTCACCAACTCGCAACCCAAGATCTGCTAATTGTTGCGATGCAATATCTGGGGTTTGCTCAATTAAATTTGGAATAATGATTCGCTCTTTACCTTTAGAAATTATCAACTTAACGACGCCCGCCTGAGCGATCTTGTCTCCTCCGGCCGGCGATGATGATATAACTCGACCGGCTGGAATATCTTCACTAAATATCTCCTCACCGATCTGCGCGGTTAAACCAATCTCTGCAACAACTGCTGCCGCCTCCTTTTGGCTCATGCCAGCCAGAGATGGCACCGTAACTCGACCGGCATTAAACAATGTATATCCACCAAAGATGAGAGATAGAAGAAGGACTAACGCAATAGCTCGATTACGTTTTACCCGGCGTGATGTTTTGCGAGTTTTTGTAACCACCGCCGGTGCTCCTTCCAACTGTTGAGTGTTACTTTTTAAAGTAATAATCTGAGATGTTTTCTCTTTTAATCCTGCTAAAGCTGATCCAACCTTAACCTTCGCTCTTTTATTTGCCTTATTCAAAACACTACTTTTTATTGGTGGTAGATCAAGCTCTAAACTCATCTGTCTGCGGCTTGGATCGATCTTCGCTTCGATCCCTCTTAATTGGCTCAGAAACTCCTGGGCATCTTTGGGGCGATCATCTGGGTTGGGCGCAGTCGCTGCATAAATAAGATCAGCAACCTCTTGCGGAGTATTTGAGTTTATCTCACGCAGATTTGGTATGCGTTCATTAACATGTTTGTATGCAATCTGAATTGGAGTTTGACCATCATATGGTTTCTTACCGGTAAGCATCTCGAAAACAACAATTCCCAATGCGTAAACATCACTGCGAGCATCAGCAACACCGCGTTGCACCTGTTCTGGGGAGAGGTATGAGACGCTGCCTAGAACCACACTTGATTCAGCGGTTAAGGTTTGGCCAATTACTGCACCTACCGCTAAACCAAAATCCGCCACCTTAACTCTGCCATCATGGGCGATTAAAATATTTTCAGGTTTGATATCGCGATGAATAATTCCAATTTGATGTGCTGCAGCCAGAGCTGAAACTACGGGATTTAAATATCGAAATAAACTCTCAATGCTTAACGGCGCATGCTCATTAATTAAATCGCGTAAGGTGCTGCCTTCAACTAGCTCCATCACGATAAAAACTGCAGGTACACCACCTTGATTCCAACCCTGATCTTGAATTGAGACAATATTTGGATGAGAAAGTGCAGCTGTTGCCTTCGCTTCCTTAATAAATCTAGATACAAATGCTTCATCATTTGCTAAGTGGGGGTGCATGATTTTGACTGCTACTTGACGATCTAACCGAGTATCTAAGGCGGCGTAAATACTTGCCATGCCACCGGCGGCTAAGCTGCGTTGAAGCAGATACCGATTATCAATTAATTCACCAGTTAGATCAGCCACCTGCAAATATTAGGTAATTTAAGCTAAAGGATAGTTTTCGGCACGCCATCAAATATGTAATCCGCTGCAGCTTCCGTTAAATCTTGGGCAAAGTGGCTTCTTTGTGCCTGTTGGAAGTGGAGCATTTGGTCGCGAATTACTTCACCATCTCGATTTAATACACGTGTTAAACCAATCTCATCTGAGATATCGAGCCAGATTAATACATCAATAAATCCACGAAAGCTCTGGTGTCCAGCGCAGACCCCTTCCAAAATATATATCTGATCTCGTGGAATCACATTAGATTTAACAAACTTTGCTTTATGCCAATCATAAATATCATATCTAAACTCTTGATTTTTTGAGATTGGCAAAAGCACTTGTTCAATTACTCTGGCGGTCAATCTGGGCGTAAATGCATCCGCCCAGCCATCATATAAATCATCAACTGCGATGATTACTGAGTCGGGTAAATCCTTTACAAGAGATTTGGCAAGGGTGGATTTACCAGAGCCAGCTGGTCCATCAATTGCAATTAAATCTCCAGATTTAACCTTCGCCAGATTACTTAATAAAGTTTGGTACTGCATTGACCTTTGACTCTTTCTGCCAACGTACCCAGCCAAATATGGCGATGACTGAAAAAATCAAGTACAAAGCTGAGGTTAGGTATAGCTCACCCTTAAAGTATTGGTAGGTATATGCCAGATCCACCACTAGCCACAACGGCCATGCTTCAAATCTTTGTAGCACCATCAATACCTGCGCGATCACACTTCCAGTAAATCCAAATGCCTCGATCGCAGATGATGTTGCGCCAATATCAATCAACACTGGATATAAAATCAAGGTAGCTAGGATTAAAACCGAGATGATTATTAATCGCTCATTATTTTTGCTGTACCTTGGCTTTGCTCCCTCTTTACCCCAACCAATCCAACCCCAGATCGCCGCTGCAATAAAAACTAGTTGAAGCAGTGCGCTGGCGTAGTACTCAGATTGGTAGAAGAGAACTCCATACAAAATTGAACCTGTAACCCACCATGGCCAGGCAAATCTCATACCTAATGCACCGAGCGTTACCGCTACTAGTGAGATTAAAAAAGCTGCTATTTCTAATGCGCTCATTACTTACTCCTTTTCCAGTTCGCATTACCGAACTGGTCACCCGGTCGATCTGAATTTCAGATCCTCTCAGCCAAATCTCTTAGCTCCCGTATTGCTAACGATAGCAATATTTTTTGATTATAGTTATGTAGTGCTCAGATTCGGATATGTCGCAATGTTGGCCTTTACAGTAGTCGGCTCCTTTTGGCTGGAGATTGTCTTAAAGGTTGGGGTACTGCGTCGATTTAAACGGGTGCTACTAAGCGTCTTGCCGGTAGCTACCATATTTATAATTTGGGATGCCTATGCAATCTCACAAGATCATTGGCACTTTGATCCTGAACAAATCCTCGGTGTATTTGGACCCTTTGGCATACCAGTTGAGGAGTACTTCTTCTTTTTAATCGTGCCGATTGCGGCCATCATGACAATTGAGGCGGTACGTACGGTGAAGAAAAAGTGGATCGTGGGAGATGAGGCATGAGCTACACCCAACTAGCAATCTGCGCTGTTATTGCAGCGGTGATCCTTGATCTATTTATTATTAAGAACCGATTAACTACTCGAAAAGTATTTTGGACATCATATGCCATCATTATTTTCTTTCAATTAATTACTAATTGGTGGCTGACCTCTAGAGAGATTGTTATGTACTCAGAGGAGAAGATAATTGGTTGGCGAATTGCATCAGCACCTGCAGAGGATCTGCTCTTTGGCTTTGCTATGGTTTTATCTGTTTTAAATCTTTGGGTCTACTGGGGTAAAAAAGGTGTACAGCGTCGGTAACTACCTCGCCTTAATTGCCCGACTATAGGCACGAAGCGCGCCCTTAACTCTTCGAAATGTAGATGTCTTAGCTCTCTTATTAAATACTTGATAATCAATTTTCTCGACCTCATCAACTATTCCACAGTAAAGCTCGCTTGCAAGTTCGATGCATGGCTGACTTTCTGGAGATAAAAACTTAATTCCAATCTCCGCCTCCTTTTGTAACTGTCGAACTCTTGCTATCTGCTCCTTTAGTGCTGATTTTATTTCAGGGGTAAGAATTCGAGCCTCTAGCATCTCTCTGGATACACCATGTTTTTTCAGCTCATTTAATGGCAGATAAACTCTTCCTCTATCTAAATCCTCGCCAACATCTCTGATGAAATTTGCTAATTGAAAAGCAATTCCCAATTTCTCCGCCGCTGGATAAGCCTGATCCGATGATGTACCTAAGATGGGCAGCATCTGTAAGCCAATAACCGCAGCTGATCCATAAACATACTCCATTAAATCTTCATAACTTTGGTACTGCGTTACCGTTAAATCCATCTGCATAGATTTTAAAAATGCTTCAAAGTAGGAGATCGGAATGTTAAATCTTTGAACTGTATCTACTAAAGCTGCTCCAATATGATCATGGCTTCGACCAGCTTTAATATCAGCTAAAACTCCAGCGCCCCATCTCTCTAAACTCGCAGCCTTTTCACTTGCAGATAAGGTTGAGGCTAGATCATCAACTATCTCGTCGGCGTAACGGGCAAATCCATATAGCGCATGTACAAATGGTCGCTTCGATGGCGGCAGCAGCAGTGTTGCTAAGTAGTAGGTTTTTCCATGTCGAGCATTTAACGTTTTGCACTCTGTATAGGATTTTATTAACTCTGGATCGGTGATACCAGCAGCTTTTAGCTCATTCATACTTACTTAACCGGACCAACAATTCTTTCTGCTGCTAATCTGCCTGAGATTAAAACCATTGGCACGCCAACTCCTGGCTGAGTGCCGGAGCCAGCAAAGACAACATTTTCATAACCTGCAGCTAAATTTTTAGGTCTAAATGGTCCAGTTTGGAAGAAGGTGTGTGCGCTAGCAAATGGTGCGCCCATCTCCATTCCTTGCTCCTTCCAATCTAGCGGGGTAGTCATATGTTCAAACTCAATTGAATCGCCAAAACCTTTGTAACCACGATCCTCTAGCGCTTTAATCATCTCATCGCGATACTTTGGTCCAATTTTTTTCCAATCAATATCAGCTGAAAGATTTGGAGTTGGAAATAAAACATAATATGAGGTTTTTCCAGCGGGCGCTAAAGATGCGTCATCGCGGCTAGGTACTGTTACCAAAATACTTGGGTCCGACATTAAGGTCTTCTTTTTGATTAATTCATCAAAGACACCACTCCAGGACTCTCCGAAGTGAATATTGTGGTGGGCAAGATGGTCGTAACTTTTATTTGAACCAATCAATAAGGTCGCACAAGAAGGAGAGTACTTCAATCGCTTAATTGAGAGTGGCTCCTTTCCAAGCAGATCTTTCCAGGCAACTGGCAGATCAGGATTTAGAACTACTACATCACATGCAATTCGCTCACCAGAATCTGTTAAGACTGCAGTTGCTCGGCCATTACTTTTTTCAATTCCAGTAACTGTGGTGTTGTATTTAAAGGTAACACCATGTTTTTCAGCTGCGCCAGCTAACGCTCTTGGAACCGCATGCATTCCACCCTTTGGAAAAAAGACACCATTAACTGAATCCATATAAGCAATGACTGCATAAATTGCTAACGCTTGTTGCGGACTTACACCGGCGTACATTGCTTGGAATGAGTAAACCTTTTGTAGCCGTGGATCCTTCAGGAATTGATTTACCTTCGGTGCTAATCGCCGGAAACCACCCAATGCAATTAATCTCGCTAAATTTGGCGTAAGTAGGTTGAGCGGCGAATCAATATTGCGATCAATAAAATCCTTCATCTCATACTTATAAAGTTTGGTCACAAAATCTACATACTTGCCATAACCAATCGCCTCTTCTGGGCTGATATTTTTAGCAATCTCTGCCTGCATTTGATTTGTATTAGCGTGAACATCTAATTGAGTGCCATCTGCATAAAAGGCGCGGTACAGCGGTTCCAGCGGTACTAGATCTAAC
>WLHY01000089.1 GCA_009702465.1 Actinomycetota bacterium | reverse complement strand
ATTGTCTCTTCACCATCTCTTTACGGTGGAACTTACAATCTATTCCATTACACGCTTCCAAAATTTGGCATTGAGGTTACCTTTGTCGATAACCCAGATGATCCAGAGTCTTGGCGAAAAGCGGTAAAGCCAAATACCAAAGCATTTTTCGGTGAAACTATCGCTAATCCAAAAAATGATCTATTGGATATTGAAACTATCGCCAAAATTGCACATGAGAATGAGGTGCCATTAATTGTTGATAATACAGTTGCGACACCGTATTTAATTAGGCCAATTGAGTGGGGCGCAGATGTAGTTGTTCACTCAGCCACAAAGTTCCTTTCCGGCCATGGAAATGCAGTAGTTGGTGCAATTGTGGACTCTGGCAAATTTGATTATGCCAAGTACCCAAATAAGTTTAAAAACTTTAACCAACCCGATCCTTCCTACAACGGCTTGGTTTATGCGCAAGCACTTGGCGTTGGCTCACCCTTCGGTGCTAACTTGTCATATATCTTCAAAATTCGTTTAACCCTTTTACGGGATATCGGAGCTGCAGTTTCACCATTTAACGCCTGGCTTCTTGCACAAGGTTTAGAGACCTTATCGCTTCGAATTGAGCGACATGTAGAGAATGCAAAGGCGGTTGCCGCATTCTTGGAAAAACATCCACAGGTTACCGGTGTTAATTACGCATCCCTTACCTCCTCTAAGTGGAATAAGTTAGCTACCAAATATGCACCAAAGGGAAGTGGTTCAGTTCTCTCCTTTGAAATTAAGGGCGGGATCGAGGCTGGTAAGAAATTTATTGAAGCCTTAAATCTGCACTCACATGTTGCAAATATTGGCGATGTTAGATCACTTGCAATTCATCCAGCATCAACCACCCACTCACAACTATCGCCAGCTGAACAATTAACTGCAGGTGTAACACCTGGATTGGTTCGTTTATCAGTTGGTATTGAAAATATCGCAGATATCAAGGCGGATTTGGAGACCGCATTTGCCGCTGCAAAATAAGTTAGCGGTTACCGGGGCGTGGTTAGAACACCATGACCCCGGTGATCGGCAATTTATCCAGATTGGTGATTTGCAATTAGAGTCTGGCGAGGTTTTGCCAGATACAACAATTGCATATCAAAGTTGGGGTAAATTAAATTCAAGTAAAGATAATGCAATATTAATTAATCATGCATTAACTGGCTGGTCTGATGTCCCTAGTTGGTGGCCGCAAATGGTAGGTCCTGGGCTGCCATTTGATACCGATAAGTACTTTGTAATCTGTCCAAATGTAATTGGTGGCTGTCAGGGCAGTACTGGTCCATCATCCCTGCACCCGGATGGTCGCAGATGGGGTTCACGTTTTCCAGCGATAACAATTAGAGATATGGTGCAAGCAGAGTTAATTGTTACCAAAAAATTAGGTATCAAGAAGTATTTACTATCAGTAGGCCCATCCCTTGGTGGCATGAGGTCATTGGAGTGGGCAATTCAACATCCAGAGTTTGTAGAAGCTATCTGCACAATCGGCTCATCTGCAGTTGCTACCGGAGATCAAATTGGTTCTGCCTCAATTCAAATCAAGGCGATTGAAGCAGATCCAAATTACCTTGATGGTGATTTTTATGAACAAGAGCGGGGTCCAGATATAGGGATGGGGATTGCACGTCGAATTGCACATCTAACATATCGAACTGAGAGTGAGATGGATGTGCGCTTTGGTCGAGATATGCAGGGGGATGAGACAGGACGTTACGCTGTTGAATCTTATTTAGATCACCAAGCGGTTAAGTTAGCTAAGAGATTTGATGCAAATACCTATATTGCGCTTACACAAGCGATGAACTCCCATGATGTTGGTCGTGAACGTGGCGGAGTGGCGGCTGCTTTAACCACAATTAAAATCCCAGTTCATGTTGTTGCAATTGATACCGATCGCCTATTTCCGCCAAGGCTGCAACATGAGATTGTTGATTTAACCCCTACGGCAGCCCCGCTTAATGTGATTGAGTCGGATTTTGGCCATGATGGCTTTTTGATTGAGGTTGAGGCGGTTGGATCGATTATTCGCAAAATCCTAGGCTGAGCTACTTTTGGAGATTTTCTCGGGCCGACAAGCCACAAAAGCAGGGCCATTTCCAAGTTTTAAGAGGCCGGCAAGCCACAAAAGCATCTTTAGCCTTGCCTTTACCTCTATAAAACTTGGAAATTAAGTGGATTGGATGTGCAAAATGGCCTGTGGACAATTTATAATATAGCCAGTGGTCAGGCGGTTTAAATAAATCGCAAAAAGAGTTAGACCTCAAAACAAAGGATGAATTGTGGCTGTAATTCGTGCGCCCAAAAAAGGCGCTAAAGCGGGTAAGAAGGTTGTAAGTAAGAGCAAACCTGCTAAAAAGAAAACAGTTGCAAAGAAATTACCCGCTAAAAAAGCGGCTCCAGTAAAAATTGTAGTTAAGCAGGTACTAGATGCCAAAGATGTGGCACAAATTATTAAAGTTAAAGAGGCGATCGCTCGTCAAAAAGAGGTACTAGCTGAGTTAACTGCTCGTGGCGTTACAAATATAAATAGAATTGCAAAAAAGGCTGATCAAGAGTTAGTAGTTGAAGCTCGCGAACTTGAAATTTCTGTACCAAAGTTAGTCGAGAAGATGCGTAAGGCCGCACTTGGTACACCAAGTCGAGTTTTAAAGCGCGCAGAATTAGATTTAGTAGCACCACCTGCACCAGTTGCATCCGCACCAGTCAGTACTTCAAAGGGTGGAAAAGCAGCGGTCGTCAAGATTGATGGCGAAGAGGTTGAGGTTGAAGAGGTTGAACTTGAGGATCCAGAGAAACTTCTGGAAGAGGTTGGCGAGATATTAGAGGCGGAAGCTGGCGATAATGAAAAGAAAACCCGTGAGGTAAAGGCAGGGGATGACTCTCGCAATGAGAAGGATGCTTTTATTCTGCAGGACTCAGATGATGATGAGGATGAGGTTGATAAGAATGAGCGCCAGAAGTTAAAGAAAGAGATTGAGATAGTTACCAATGTTTTAACTGCAATCTCCCATAAAAATACAAATAATCCAAAGGCACAAAAGCAGATCGCGGTCTACGCTGAATCTAAAAACTTAAATCTAAAGACAGTTAAGCAACAATTATCAATGAAGACCTTTAATGAGAAGGCCTCAAAGATATTGGTTGAGTCTGTAATCATGGGCTTCTTCGGAGATCTAGAAGAGTTAAATCAGATCTTTGCCTACGAGCTAACCCGCCTACAAACTGAGCTTAAGTACCTACCACCAGAGCAAACAGTGTTAACCGCTGGTGCGACCGCAGATCCAGTTAAGGATTACCTAAAGTTAATTGGTCGCGTTGCCCTTCTTAATGCCGAGATGGAGGTAGATCTAGCTACTCGAGTTGAGGCTGGATTATTTGCCGGCGAGAAGATTTTGAATGATAAGAAGATGGATAAGAAAACCAAGCGGATGTATGAACGAATCATCTTGGATGGCCAGGTAGCTAAGAATCACCTGCTTGAAGCAAACCTTCGTTTAGTAGTTTCATTAGCCAAGCGTTACACCGGACGAGGAATGTTGTTCCTTGATCTAATTCAAGAGGGAAACCTTGGCTTAATTCGAGCAGTTGAAAAGTTTGATTACACCAAGGGTTACAAGTTCTCAACCTATGCAACTTGGTGGATCCGTCAGGCGATCACACGTGCGATGGCTGATCAAGCACGAACAATTCGTATTCCAGTACACATGGTTGAAGTTATTAATAAGTTAGCTCGTGTACAACGACAGATGTTGCAGGATCTTGGTCGCGAACCAACACCTGAAGAGTTAGCAAAAGAGTTGGATATGACACCAGAGAAGGTGGTTGAGGTACAGAAGTATGGTCGCGAGCCGATCTCTCTTCACACACCACTTGGTGAAGAGGGCGATAGCGAGTTTGGCGATCTAATTGAGGACTCCGAAGCGATTGTGCCAGCTGATGCGGTCTCATTTACATTGTTGCAAGAGCAACTGCACTCAGTTCTTGATACCTTGTCAGAGCGCGAGGCTGGTGTTGTAGCAATGCGATTTGGTTTAACTGATGGTCAACCAAAGACTCTTGATGAAATCGGCAAGGTTTACGGGGTAACTCGTGAGCGTAT
>WLHY01000088.1 GCA_009702465.1 Actinomycetota bacterium | reverse complement strand
TAACCTGATTTCAGTTTCATCTGGTGGTACAAAATGTACAACCTTCGCAGATTGCAAGGCTCTTATCGCAGCAGGCACAGATATCGATTATGACGGTGTATCCGGGCCAATCGATTTCGCAGCTAATGGCGACCCTTCAAAGGCGACAATGGGTGTATACGAGTACACAGCAAATGATGCTTATGTACCACGTCCAGAACAGTTCATCTCAGGAGATGTCCCAGCTGGCGAGTAATACCTATTAAGTAAATAAGGCCCACCATTTATTTGGTGGGCCTTATTTTTATGTATCCGAAAAACTATTTAGCGAGGGTACCTAAGTAAAGCTCAATAACCTTTGGATCTTTAGCTAATGATTTACCTGTTCCTTCATAAGCATTTTTCCCTTGATCCAGCACATACCCTCGATCAACAATTTGCAGGCATCGACGAGCATTTTGCTCAACCATAATTACCGTAACACCTAACTTATTAATCTCTCGTACGCGTACAAAAACCTCATCCTGCAGAGCAGGGGATAGGCCAGCGCTTGGTTCATCAAGGAGCAGCACCTTTGGATCCATCATTAATGCTCTTCCCATAGCAACCATTTGACGCTCGCCACCAGATAAGGATCCGGCACGTTGCTTCCTGCGGGTAGCAAGAGTTGGGAATAGATTGGTAACAAATTCAAAACGCTCGTTATAGATTTCTGGGGATTGGTATGCACCCATTTGTAGATTCTCTTCAATGGTTAACGATGGAAAGACATTGTTTGACTGGGGTACAAATCCAATACCTTTTTGAACCAATTGATCTGCTCGCATATTGGTTATGTCCTCATTGAGCAAAGTGACTGTGCCTGAGCCAATTTTCACTAAGCCAAAAAGGGATTTCAAAAGTGTAGATTTGCCAGCGCCATTAGGCCCAATGATTCCTACTAGCTCGCCTTGGTTGGCATAAAAATTACAGCCATTAAGGATGTTAACCCCTGGCAGGTAACCGGCAATTAGCTCGGTAGCGACAAGTAAGGATGATGCTGGGTTTGTAGATGCCATTAATTTACTCCACCCTTCATATTCTTGCTCGCCATTGACTCTGAATTCTCATCTAACTCTGTGTCATGGTGTGCGCCTAAGTAGGCGGTAATTACATCTTGATTGTTGATAATTGATTGCGGTGGGCCTTCAGCAATAATTTTTCCTTGAGCCATAACAACAACCCAATCACTGATCTCCATCACCATATCCATATCATGCTCAACAAAGAGAACAGTTTTGCCTTGTGTTCGCAAATCTTTGATGTGCTCGAGTAATGATTGCTTTAGTGCTGGGTTGACGCCAGCCATAGGCTCATCAAGCATTATTAACTCTGGTTCAACCATTAATGCGCGAGCTAACTCAAGTAATTTACGTTGTCCGCCAGATAAAGCAGCTGCAAAATCATTTTGCTTATCAATTAACTTAAACTTCTTTAAAATCTCTTCAGAGCGCAGACGGATCTGCGCCTCTTGCTTGCGCCAGGTAAATGGAAAAAATGAACGCAGAAGTGATTCACCCTTTTGATCTTTAGCCGCTAGCGCCATATTTTGAATAACAGTTAGACGGTAAAGCGCCTTTGTTAACTGAAAGGTTCTGACCATTCCAAGTCTTGCAACACGAAATGGTGGAATATCATTTAACTTCTTGCCATTAAATGACCACTCACCTTGATTAGGTTTGTCATAACCAGTTAAGAGATTGAAGAATGTTGTTTTTCCGGCACCATTTGGACCGATCAGCGCGGTAATAGCACCTCGCTGTACCTCTAGATGCTCAACATCTACAGCTGTTAATCCGCCAAAACTTCGGCTGATCTTATCTGCGATCAATATCGGATCCATTTTCTTAGCCCCAGGGATCTTTTCAACATTTACGAAAAATTGAGTGGAGTTGCTATTACGCTCTTGCATCAAGTGCCAACTCCTTCTTATCACCAAAAATACCTTGCGGGCGGTAGATCATCAGCAACATTAAGCCAAGACCCATCAACATAAATCGAATCTGTCCAACCTGATTTACACCAATCAGCCACTCTGGAATATAACCAGCGGTAACTGCCTGACGGAGCATCTGCTCGATAAAGACAATCAGGAACCAGAAGATCATTGCACCAATAATTGGTGAGAATACTCGGGCAGCACCACCGAGGATTAAGACTGTATATGCGAAGAATGTTAGAGCGGTGCTGTAATTATCAGGCTGAACAGATTGACGAGAGAGAGCGTATACAAAGCCGGCAATTGAGCCAATTACGCCACCAATTATCAAGGATTGCATCTTGTAGAGATAGACATTTTTTCCTAATGAGCGGACCGCATCCTCATCCTCGCGAATCGCTTTTAACACTCGACCCCAAGGGGAGTTGACCATTACCCACATCAGGAAGGTAATAATCGCAACAATTACCCATCCTACAATGACCACCCAAAGATCATTTCCACTAAATCTAATGATTGGTGTCTCTAGCCCTGATTTAAATGGATTTAGATCAAAGAAATCCTTACCAAACTTTCCGCTAATACCATCTGATCCACCCAGTACATCATTAAATGTGGCAGATCGAGCAACCTTACGAATAATCTCAGCTGCGGCGATTGTTACTATCGCTAGATAATCTGCGCGAAGTCGAAGAGTTGGAATACCAAGGATCAAGGCAAAGATTATTGAGTTTAAAATACCAATTAAAAATGAGATGAAAAGTGGAATTCCATAACTCTCAACTGAAACGGCAACGGAGTAGGCGCCTACCGCTAAAAATCCAGCCTGGCCGAAGTTAAGTAAGCCGGTGTATCCAAAGTGCATATTCAATCCGATAGCAGCCAAGGCGAAGATGATGGTGTTAACGCCAATTGTGGCGCCCAGGGTTTGTTGAATTACAAAGAGAAAATCCATTTAACCAATCCTCTCTCTTTTACCTAAAATTCCTTGTGGGCGAATGATCAGAATCAGAATTAGGACAACTAGCGCTCCTACATACTTAAGCTCAGTTGGTATAAATAGTGTGGAGAGTTGAACCAATAAACCGATGATCAATGAGCCGATTAATGCACCATTTGCAGTACCTAGACCGCCCAGGGTTACCGCCGCAAATATCAATAACAAGGTGTCTTGACCCATCAAGAAGCTAACACCTTGGTTTGTTGTCAAAATAATTCCAGCGTATGCAGCCAGGGCGGCGCCTAAAATCCAGACCGATCTAATTACCTTCTCAACATCAATTCCTGAAGCGGAAGCTAGTGCAGGGTTATCTGCAACTGCTCGACTGGCCTTACCCATCTTTGTCTTTAACAACCAAAGAGTGGCTAAAATCAAAAATATGATGGCGAAAATAGTTGTGATGATTGATTTTGGAGTGATACTTACCAGCCCTAAATCAAGACCTGCTTGACCGGCATACTCTGGTAACTGCTCAGTGTCGCCACCAAATATGAATAAGAAGAAGTATCTAACAAATATTGCAAAGCCAATTGAGACAACTAGCATCGCAATTAAACCAGTACCTCTTTTTCGCAATGGTTTCCATAGGTATCGATTTTGTGCCCAACCCGCTGCGGCAGCGGTGATCAAGATGGAAAGCGGTATTGCCAAAATTACAGGTACGCCAAAATTTGAACTTAGGTAATAGGTAACTATTCCACCCATAGTTAAAATCTCACCATGAGCAAAGTTTGTCAGGCCAGTGGTACCAAAAATTAAATTTAAACCAAGAGCAGCTAAGGCGATAATCAAACCAAGGATCAAGCCATCTAGTGCAAGTTGAGGTGCTCGTTCTAATCTGGTTGCTTTCTCGACTCCTACTCCGATTGGAAATTGAATCGCTAGATCTATACCAAGCATAAAGACCGAGACCTTTACGGTGGCCCGTTCTGGATTAGTTAATCCCTGTCCTTCGGGTAGTGAGTTCTCATCAATAGAAATCTCATATGCGCCGGTTGCTTTAGTAACTATTCGCCAGGCACCTTCACTATCTGTTTCAACCGCATCGGTAAAATCATTTGGCCCTACTACTGAAATACCGACACCTGACAATGGCAGATTATCCTTATCTGTGATCACGCCATAGAGAACCGCTTCATCAGCTTGCGCGGCGGTTGCTGAATTAAGTGAGACTCCAAAAGAGAAAATACTGGCGATGATTGCGATAAGCAGAGAGTAATTAGCCTTTTTTGCGAT
>WLHY01000087.1 GCA_009702465.1 Actinomycetota bacterium | reverse complement strand
CTCTTGTTGCGCTTGGTTGCACTAGTAACTGCCCACTCATACCAAGGTGTACAACTAGGCAGATTGGGCGATCAAGAGATAACCAAAGAAACTTTCCTCTTCGCTTTACATCCAATATTTTGCTACCGATTAATGCAGAAACTGGGGCAATGGAGGCTGACTTAAGTGCTCTTGAGTGAAAGGTTTCTGCCCTTAAAATCTTTTTTCCAATTACATACTTAGCAAGTCCAGCACGTACAGTTTCAACCTCTGGTAACTCCGGCATCTTTACCTTTTTCGGTTTGCTAATACCTCATGAGCTAATTTAGCCGCCGCCTGCTCAGCCTCTCGCTTGCTCTTTCCAATACCCTGCGGAAAGCGTTCGCCACTTAAAACCGCAACTGCAGTAAAACTCTTGTCATGATCTGGACCAGACTCACCGATCTCATACTCTGGTGATGTCAGACCAATTGAAGCTGCCAACTCCTGCAACGCAGTTTTACCATCAAGAGCTGCACCAGAGCTTTGTGCTGCATCAATTAACGGACCAAGCAATCTTAAAATTACATCTGCACTTTTGTTATATCCATGCTCTAAATAAATCGCACCAACAAGTGCCTCTAAGGAGTCAGCTAAAATCGAGTTCTTATCCCGACCATTTGTAGATTCTTCACCCTTACCAATTCGCAAATACTCACCTAAATTAATTTCTCGGGCGATTTGAGCCAGGGCTCGCATATTTACAACGCCAGAGCGAAGAGGACTTAAACGACTTTCATCTAAATCTGGAAATTTTTTATAAAGTTCATCTGTAACAACTAAGCCAAGAACCGCATCGCCAAGAAACTCCATGCGTTCATTAGTTGGTAATCCACCCGCTTCATATGAAAATGAGCGGTGAGTTAATGCAAGTTGTAGCAACTCATCCTTAACCGCAATTCCGAGTTGCTCAGTAAGGCGAGAGTACAGATTAAACCTCTAGAACTTGGCGGCGGTTATATGTTCCACATGTAGGGCAAGCAGTGTGTTGCAACTTTGGTGACTGACATTGTTCACAAGTTGCTAAATTTGCTGGAGTTGTCTTCCACATGCTTCGACGAGAGCGAGTGCGTGCTCGCGACATTTTTCGCTTTGGTACTGGCATGATCAGGACTCCTTTAAATAATCTTTTTTAGTAGCTGCTAAAAGTTCTAGCAGCAGGTGAGAATTATCTAGGAAAAATGCGATCTTGTAAAAACGCCCGCTTTATCCTGCGTAAATCTAGAGATTTAAACCTTTGAGTGCGGCCCATCTTGGATCCTCTGGGTTATGGGCGTGATCTGCTGGCAAGTTAATCCACTTTTCACCACACCCTTGGCACAGCCCTGGACACTCTTCGCTGCATAAGGGATTTACCGGTAAATTTAAAATAACAGCATCTCTAATTGGTAACTCTAAATCGATTTCATCACCAATCATAAATGTTAATTCATCAGCCTCTAGATCAACATCTTTTTTCTCATCTCGCTTAGCGAAGTTTTTTCCACCCTTCTTTCCCTTTTCCATCGCTCTACTGGCAGCGGTTTCATAATAGAAAAGTTCAGTAAAAGCTTCATCAATTGGCCAATTAATTGGATCAAGACATCGACCACACTCACCTGTGGCTAGTGCAGTTATCTCTCCAGTTGCTAGCACTCCCTCATCAACGGAGGTAATTCGAAGTTCAACGGAGATAACTTGTGTAGGTTTAATTGAGAGTAAATCAACGCCAATCGCCTCGCTGACTGGCAGAGATAATTGATACTCACGCATCTCACCAGCACGATGTGGCAGATCATGGGTATTAAAGATAAAGACCGATCTAGCCATTTATTTACCGATCTTTTAGATCAGATAACGCCTGCTTTGGATCAGCGCCAGCTAGCTTCTCGCGACCTCGGCTAATCACATCAAGTGTTTTATTTAAAATTACCTCAAGATTAGCCAGGCGTGAATCAATATACGCCTCAATCTCCTCTTTATCTTTTTTACCCTCTGCGGTTGCATCTGCAATTATTTTGGCAGACTCTTTCTTGGCAGCGGTAACGATTGCGGTTTGCTCGACCAATCGGGAAACCTCATCGCGGGCTTGGGCAATTATCGAATCAGCTTGTTGATTTGCACTTTCGATAATCTCTGATTGTTGGCGCAAGATAGTGATCGCTTTTGCTAGATCATTTGGAAATGAAGATTTAATACTCTCTAAAAGTTCTAACATCTCGCCACGGTGTATTACGCAGGAAGCGGATAGTGGAACTGAGCGGGCCTCTTCGACCGCAGCTATCGCTGCCTCGATATTCTCAATTACATCCATTTACTTCTCCTTTTTTTCGCTAATCAACTTGTTTTGGCAACTCTAGATTTTAACTTACTTACGATTGCCGCCGGCATATAGGCTGAAACATCCCCGCCATGATTTGCAATCTCCTTCACCAGGGATGAGGATAAAAATGAGTTTGATGGTGCGGTGGCCATGAATAAGGTTTCAACTCCCTGCAATTGCAGATTAATTTGACTCATCTGTAGCTCGTAATCAAAATCGCTGACAGCGCGCAATCCCTTCACGATTGTGGTGATCTGGTTTGATTTACAGTAATCAACTAGCAAGCCACTCCAAGAATCAACTGAAACATTTTTGTAATTGGCAGTAACCTCTTTAATCATCTCAATTCTCTCTTCTACTGTGAAAAGTGAGCTTTTGGTTTGATTTACTAAGACCGCAATAACTACCTCATCAAATAAGGAGCTGGCTCGTTTGATAATGTCTAGGTGACCATTTGTGATTGGATCAAAGGATCCTGGACATACAACTCGTCTCATAAGCAAAACGCTAGCAAGTAAATGGCCAGTTAGCCATTCTTAACCTGAAATTGAAATATTAATCAGCATGGGAGCCATAGTGAATAGCCCCTTGGCCATATGAACGCACCTTTACCTCTTGCAATCCAATTGGCCAGGTGAATGCAGCGCCTTTGGCATCTCGCTCTATTGCAATAACACCAAATTTTCCCAGCAAATTATTACTTAGTATTTTCTTTAAGATTTTTTCAATCTCGATATTTGTCACATCATATGGTGGATCTAAAAAGATAATATCAAACTGCTTATTTGCTAAATGGTTGATGTACTCAAATGTAGTTGTTTGGTGAACTTTAAACTTTCCTAGATTTGGCTGATTTAACAATAATTCAAAGTTTTTTTCACATACTTGCGCACTCTCTGAGTTGCTCTCAATTGATTCAACTAAACCAGCACCCCTAGATAAAGCCTCGACGCCGACTGCACCAGAGCCAGCAAATAAATCTAAGAAGTACAGACCATCTAATGTGCCAAAGGTAGAGATAAGGGATGAAAATAATCCCTCTCGTGCTCGATCAGAGGTTGGTCTGGTAATTGAGGGTGGTGAGAATAATTTACGTCCTTTACCAACTCCGGCGATGATTCGCATGCTCATGATTTATCCATAAATGCTGATGATTCTTGATCCTTTAACTTCTCCACCTCTAACAGTAATTGGTCATGCCTTGACAGAGTTGGATCTGATTTAAGTAAGTTTAAAGCATCCTCGCGCGCACTCTCGATTAAATCCTCATCCCGCAAAACTCGTAGTAATCGCAGATGAGATTTACCGCCAGATTGTGAGGAGCCAAGAACATCTCCCTCTTTGCGTTGCTCAAGATCTATTCTGGCTAACTCAAAGCCATCTAGGGTTTGAGAGACCGCAATTAACCGCTCCATACTTTGTGTTTCTTCTGCCGCTGCGGTTACAAGTAAACAAAGTCCTGGCACATCACCTCTTCCTACTCGACCACGTAATTGATGTAATTGTGAGACACCAAACCGCTCTGCATCCATAATCACCATCATCGAAGCATTTGGCACGTCGACACCAACCTCAATAACAGTTGTGGCAACCAAAACATCAATCTCACCACTGGCAAAGGCGGTCATTGTTTGATCTTTCTCTTCACTGCTTTGGCGCCCATGTAACATGGCAATCTTTAATCCTTTAAGTGCACCCGTAGCTAATTCAGGAGCTAACTCCTCTACCGCTGTCATATTTTGATTATCTAAAAACTCCTCGCCCAACATTTGTGCGGCATGCATTTCACGCTCAGTTAATTTCTTTTCTGGATTAACAATCCGAGGTGCAACTATGTAAACCTGATGTCCCTTACCTACCTCTTCTCGCACTCTCTGCCAT
>WLHY01000086.1 GCA_009702465.1 Actinomycetota bacterium | reverse complement strand
GAGTTAACTAAATCGCTGTAATAAGCGATCATCTCATCTGAGGTAAGTAATTTACCTTCAAATTTATACTTATCTTTCTCAAAGAACTCGGTCGCTGCAACATCCATTGCTAGCGCAATATCTTTACCTGCTTTGAATCCCGCCTTTTCAATCGCTTCTAGAATCAAATCAAGAGCTGCTCGATTGCTTGCTAGATTCGGTGCAAAGCCACCTTCATCGCCAATACTTGTTGCTAGGCCTTGTTTTTTTAAAACCGCTTTTAAGCTGTGATAAATCTCAGAGCCCCATCGCAGGGACTCCTTAAATGTTGGTGCACCAATTGGTGCCACCATAAACTCTTGAATATCAACATTTGTATCGGCGTGAGCACCGCCATTTAAAATATTCATCATTGGCACTGGCAAGGTATGTGCTGTTGGTCCACCGATGTATTTGAAAAATGATAAATCACTACTTTCAGCGGCGGCACGAGCACATGCCAACGAGACACCAAGAATTGCATTTGCACCTAATTTTGATTTATTTTTTGTGCCATCTAAAGCGATCATTTCATCATCAATCAAACGTTGATCTTGTGCATCAAATCCACAAATTACTGGTGCGATTTTTTCATTTACATTTTTAACGGCATTTTCAACACCTTTACCTAAGTAGCGCTTACCTTCATCACGTAATTCAGCCGCTTCAAAGGCTCCGGTTGAGGCACCGCTTGGAACAGCAGCTCTGGCGGTACTGCCATCATCCAATACAACTTCAACTTCAACAGTTGGGTTTCCTCGCGAATCTAAGATTTCTCTTGCATGAATGGTTTCAATTATTGCCATGAGATGCTCCTAGAAAAGTTAGATTAATTATGGGGTAATTCTACCTTGTTCATACTGCAAGATATTGCTGATTAAGCCCTTCGCTGCAGTGCGAAGCGCCGCCTCTGGATCAATTCCAAGTTTTACTGCCTGAGCAATAATTCCAACAAGTAGATCACCAAATTGATCTGAATTAATATTTGGATCCAACTTCACCGCTTGCGGCAGATCCAACTGATAATCAAATTTTTCACTTCGGTAAAGCAACTTAGCTACTAGTGGCAACGCTGGCTGTCCTACTCGTACACCATCAATCGCTGAACTTCTTCCCTTTTCAACCGCTTTTTGTTTCTCCCAATTTTGTAGCACCTCAGAACTAGAACTTACTTTTTCGCCGCCAAAAACATGAGGGTGCCGATGTTCTAACTTATCTGCAATTGTCTTTGCTACATCTTCAATATTAAATGGTGAATCTTTATGCTCTTCTGCAATTCTTGAATGGAAGAAAACTTGAAGTAGTAGATCGCCAAGCTCCTCTTGCATAGCTTTTTGATCGCCCTCTTCAACTACCTCAATAAACTCATATGACTCTTCAAGTAAGTACTTTAAAAGGGATTGATGATCCTGTTCGGCATCCCACGGACAACCTCCAGGTGATCGTAGTTGATCCATCACCTGGCGAAGTCTTACTAACTGTGAGCTCACAATTACTTCAAATTTTTATTTAGTATTGATAATTATGGAACTGGTGTAACAGCGCCATCGGTGTTATCAGCATCATCAATGGTGGCGGTTAATTCATTCCATTTGCCATATCGAGAGTTAACAGTGACGCCTAATTTACTAGCTGCATCTGTTACCAATTTAGTAACTGCATCACCAGCGGTCTGCTCTGTAGCACCCTCTGCAAGAACAATCTCATTTAATCTCTCTGAAATCAAAATAATCTTTAGGTACTTATCAAAGTTTGATGGCGCCAAACCAGCAGCAACTAATGCTTTAGGCATTTGATCCTCACCACCTACTTGATTGACAATCGCTGCTCGTCGAGTTGCTACATCTGCTGGAGTAACTGAAATTTTCTTATCTACGATTATTTGATCGAGAATTGCTGAGATTATTTGGAATTGCGCTTGAGTACGAGTTAAAACAGCGCCCCCATCTAATTGCATTTGGGAGGTATCGACCTTTGAGCGCTCGGTCAGAATTTCATCTACATACTTTTGAATTTGCGCAGCACTAACCTCGGAATCACCAATTGAAACACCTGAGCCAACCTGGCTACAGCCAGTTAACACCACTAGGGCAATTAATCCAGCAAAGAATTTTTTAAATTTATTTACCTGGTTGAACAATTGCATCCTCTGTTTCCACTAGTTGAATCTGGCTCGAACATCTCTTAATTTTTAGCTAATGGTTGAATTAAATTCTTAAGAATTGAATCGACCCAAGCAAGAGTAGAAGTATCCCCTAACTGACCCGCTTCAATCCAATTGGGCGTATGTGGGCGAGCGATAAGAACCGTCTCGCTGGCACTTTTATAGATTGAACCTGGATATAGGCGACTTAACTTTATTTGCGCTGACTCTGGCAGGAAGATCGGCTGCATTCTTAGATTTTTGCCAGCTAAGGCGATCTCTTTAATTCCTAAACTCTTGGCATATATTCGAAGGGCTGCAACTGCAAGCAGCTCATTAACTGGTTCAGGTAACTTTCCAAATCGATCAATTAACTCAAGTTTGATTTCATCTAAAGCTGCATCATCAACTGCATCAGCAATTCTGCGATATAAATCTAATCTCAATCTCTCTGACTCGATGTAATCAACTGGTAAATGGGCGTTAATTGGTAGCTCCACTTTGCACTCAATCTTCTTTGGTTGATCCTCAAAGTAGCCACTCTTAAACTCCTCTACTGCATCAGCAACCATCCTCATATAAAGATCAAAGCCAACCTCGGCGATATGTCCAGATTGCTCACCACCTAATAAATTTCCGGCACCACGAATTTCTAAATCCTTTAATGCAACCTGCATGCCAGCTCCAAGATCGGTGTTGGTTGCAATTGTGGTTAATCGATCATGGGCTAACTCAGTGATCGGTTTATCTGTTGGATAGAGGAAGTACGCATACGCCCGCTCACGACTTCGACCTACTCGTCCTCGCAATTGGTGTAATTGTGACAATCCAAATAGATCAGATCGATCGACAATTAAAGTATTAGCATTTGGAATATCAATTCCACTTTCAATAATTGTTGTGCAAAGCAGTAAATCAAACTCCCGATTCCAAAATCCTAGAATTACATCCTCCAGAACTCGCTCATTCATCTGGCCATGTGCAATTCCAATCTTTAATTCAGGTATCAATTTTTTAAGCCGCTCCGCGACCGCTTCAATACTTTCTACTCGATTATGAATAAAGAAGATCTGGCCATCTCTCAGTAACTCGCGATGAATCGCCGCACTCACCTGTTTTTGATCATATGGTCCAACATATGTCAGAACTGGATGACGCTCTTCTGGCGGCGTAGTTATATTAGACATCTCTCTAATTCCAGTGATAGCCATCTCAAGTGTTCGTGGAATTGGTGTTGCCGACATAGCTAGTACATCAACATTTGTTCGTGCTTTCTTTAACTCCTCTTTATGTTCAACACCAAATCGTTGCTCTTCATCAACGACCAATAAACCGAGATCTCTAAAGGCAATATCTTTAGATAATAATCTGTGGGTTCCAATAACAACATCAATCTCACCCGTGGCTAAACCAGCGATAATTGATTTACTTTGTGCTGCCGTATTAAACCTTGAAAGTGCCGCAATTTTGATTGGAAAGCCAGAGTAGCGAGATGTAAAGGTATTTAAGTGTTGTTGAACAAGCAATGTTGTGGGTACCAAGATTGCAACCTGCTTTCCATCTTGAACCGCTTTAAATGCCGCACGTACTGCAATCTCTGTTTTGCCATACCCAACATCACCACAAACAATTCGATCCATGGGATGAGGCGCTTCCATGTCCCGCTTTACCTCATCTATTGTGGATTGTTGATCAATTGTTTCAACAAATGCAAAGCTCTCCTCTAACTCCTTTTGCCATGGCGTATCTTGCGAAAACGCAAAACCAGGTGCACTCATTCGCGCCGCATACAATCTAATTAACTCTGCTGCAATCTGTTTGATTGCCTTTCTTGCTTTTCGCTTAGTTGTTTGCCAATCTGCACCACCAATTCTGTGAAGTGATGGCGCTTCACCGCCTACATACTTAGTCACCTGTTCTAGGGTGTCAGTTGGTACAAACAATTTATCTGCTGGTTGACCACGCTTAGCAGATGCGTACTCAAGTACTAAGTACTCTCTTGTAACACCATTAGTACTTCGATTTATCAACTCAACATAACGACCAACGCCATGCTGTTCATGGACTACATAAT
>WLHY01000085.1 GCA_009702465.1 Actinomycetota bacterium | reverse complement strand
TACTAGACATGTTTGGGCATTTGAGATTATCTCTGCACTGCTGATTACAGCCGCTCTTGGCGCCATGGTTTTGGCACATAGCCAACGAAACAAATCAAAGTTTGTACAACGTGATCAATCAATCGCAAGGTTTCGTAAACCATCTCTTGCAGAGGCTGCGGGTTTACCGGGCTCTGGTGTTTATGCATTACATAATGCAGTTGATGTTCCAGCTTTACTGCCAGATGGCAAGGCAGCACCAACCTCTATCTCGCCAGTATTAGAGGCGCGCGGTGACATGATGGAGAGCAAAAAGTTTGAGATGAAGCCAGCGGAAGAGGAGGAGAGATGAGTATTGCCAATTACTTATACCTCTCTGCAATTTTGTTTACGATCGGAGCTGTCGGTGTTGTCGTACGTCGCAATGCAATTGTGGTCTTTATGTGCATTGAATTGATGCTAAACGCTGCAAACTTAGCCTTTGTCACCTTTGCACGTATTAATGGAAATTTAGATGGTCAAGTCGTAGCATTTTTCACAATGGTAGTTGCAGCTTGCGAGGTTGTAGTCGGCCTAGCAATTATCGTAACTATTTACCGATCTCGAAGATCTGCCTCAGTCGATGATGCAAGTTTGTTGAAACGATAAAATGACAACATCCTCTAATTTAGTTTGGTTGATTGCGCTGCCGCTGATCTGTTCAGCGTTGTTGCTATTAGCCGGTAAGCGTGCAAACGCTTGGGGCCACCTAGTAGCGACCTTAGTATCTGCATCAGCCTTTGCCATTGGAGTTGTTGAATTATTTGCAATGTTAGGTCGCGATGTTCAAGATCGGCCAGTTACACAAAAGGTTTTTACCTGGATCTCAGTTGGCGATTTTAAGGTAGATGCATCACTCTTACTTGATCAACTTTCTATTTGTTTTGTACTGTTAATTACCGGTGTTGGCACCTTGATTCATATTTACTCAATCGCCTACATGTCACATGATCGTGATCGACGTAGGTTTTTTGCTTACCTAAATCTCTTTATCGCTGCGATGTTATTACTGGTATTGGGTGATTCCTACCTAAACCTTTATGTTGGCTGGGAGGGTGTAGGTCTTGCCTCTTACCTATTAATTGGATTTTGGAATGAGAAACCGGCGTATGCAACTGCGGCTAAAAAAGCATTTATTGCTAACCGAGTCGGAGATGTTGGTTTATCCCTAGCGATCATGATTGCCTTCGCCACCTTTGGCGACGTGACATTTAAAGGCATTCAAGCACAAGCTGATCAAGCATCATCATCAGCAATGACAGCAATCGGTTTAATGTTGTTGTTGGCAGCGGTTGGTAAATCTGCACAATTCCCATTACAAGCATGGCTAGGGGATGCCATGGCTGGACCAACACCGGTATCAGCTTTGATTCACGCAGCAACCATGGTTACAGCAGGTGTTTACCTAATAACTCGTTCAAACTTTATCTTTGATGCCGCCCCTACCGCGCAATTAGTTGTAATTATCATCGGTGTCATTACATTGTTATTTGGTGCTGTTATCGGAATGGCAAAGGATGATATTAAGAAAGCACTTGCTGCATCAACAATGTCGCAAATTGGTTACATGATTTTGGCAACTGGATTAGGTCCAATTGGTTATGCCTTTGCAATTATGCATCTATTAACTCATGGTTTCTTTAAGGCGAGTATGTTCTTAGGCGCCGGATCTGTTATGCATGGCATGAAGGATGAAGTAAATATGCGCAAGTACGGAGGTATTGGTAAGTACATGCCATTTACCTTTATTACCTTTGGCTTAGGTTACCTAGCCATTATTGGCGTCCCACCATTCTCTGGCTTTTACTCGAAGGATAAAATTATTGAAACCGCATTTAATGCTGGTGGCTTAAAGGGTGTATTGCTTGGAGTGGCTACATTATTTGGTGCCACACTTACAGCTTTTTATATGACTCGAGTTGTCATAATGACATTTTTTGGCAATGAGCGTTGGGGCCATAAGGATGAACCCCATGAGAGTCCAGCTTTAATGTTAATTCCAATCTCACTGCTCTCAATTGGATCAGTTGCATCTGGCTTCTTGCTTTATCGAAACCATGCTTTGGAGTATTGGTTAAAGCCAATTGTTAATCCAGCGGGTGAACAACATTTAGAGGAGCTGGTACAGCCAATAGTTGTTTCCGCATTAGCTGTAACCGCGGTAATCATTGGCGTCTCGATTGCCATCAAAAAGTACCGTGGTGAAATCTCTAGTGAGGCACCAGTTAAGGTAAATCTGCTGACAAAGGCTGCTCGTCGTGATCTTTATCAGGATGATTTCAATGAATCAGTATTTATGCGACCTGGCCAAAGTGTGGTTAAGAGCTTATTGAACTTTGATTACAAGGTATTGGATGGTTTAGTGAGATTAGTTGGTGGTATCTCAATTGGTGCCGGACAATCTCTACGTAAGTTCCAAAATGGATATGTCAGAAGTTATGCATTAATGATGGTGGTCGGAGTGCTCGCGCTTTTGATCACAGTTTGGTTGATGAGCTCATGAGTTTACTTACCACTATTGGCTTAATGCCATTGATCGCAGCATTGATCATTGGTTTCCTGCCAAAACTTAATGATGAATTAATCAAGCGAGTAGCATTTATTTCAACCACCTTAATTGCTATCGCATCAATATTTTTAGCAACTGGCTTTGATCGCTCACAAACTGGCTTCCAATTCACCCAAAGCAACTCTTGGATCTCCGCCTTTAATATCAATTATGCAGTTGGCATTGATGGAATCTCATTAGTTTTAATCTTACTTTCCACAATTTTGGTTCCAATTGTTATTTTAGCTACCTGGCATGAATCAGATGTTGGCCGCTGGGGCAGCAAGGTTTTTTATATTTTAATCCTGGTCTTAGAGACGCTCATGATTGGTGTCTTTGCTGCTACAGATCTATTTTTGTTTTACGTATTTTTCGAAGCGATGCTTATTCCGGTTTACTTCTTAATTGGTGGTTATGGATCGGGTGAAAAATCAGCTGCCGCAGTGAAGTTCCTGCTTTACAGCTTATTTGGTGGCTTATTGATGTTGGCTTCAATTATTGGTATTTATGTAATTGCTGATAATCAGATTGGCGCCACCTTTGATATAACTCAATTAGCTAAATTACAAATTGATGACACCACAGAGAATCTATTGTTCCTAGGATTTTTCATAGCCTTTGCTATAAAAGCACCATTAGTTCCATTCCATACCTGGCTGCCAGATGCAGCAAAATCAGCCACTCCAGGTACCTCTGTTTTGCTTTTAGGAGTTCTAGATAAAGTTGGAACATACGGCATGATCAGATTTTGTATCACCTTGTTTCCAGATGCCAGCAAAACATTTACACCTTACATAATTACGTTGGCGGTAATCTCCATTCTTTACGGAGCATTTATGGCGATTGGGCAAAAAGAGATCAAGGGATTGATCGCCTTTACATCTATCTCTCACTTCGGCTTTATAACCATGGGAATCTTTGCGATGACCACACAAGGTATGTCTGGTGCTGCGCTTTATATGGTCAACCATGGTTTCTCAACCGCTGCGCTATTTTTAATCGCTGGCTGGATGATCAAACGCCGAAACTCTTCAATCATCTCTGATTTTGGTGGATTACAACGTGTTACGCCAGTGATGGCTTGGATGTTTTTTATCGCAGGAATGTCATCCCTTGCACTGCCAGGACTCTCAAGCTTTGTCAGCGAATTCTTAGTCTTAGTTGGTACGTATACCCGTTATCCAGTTGCGGCAATTATCGGAACCTTAGGAATTGTATTAGCCGCACTATATGTTTTAATTCCAGTTCAAAAAACACTTCATGGACCAATCACACCTGGCAATGAAAATACTACCGATCTCTCACTTCGAGAGAAGTTAGCGATCGCACCAGTTGTTGCTGTGATAATTGCAATGGGTTTTTATCCAAAGCCAGTTCTTGATTTAATAAATCCAACCGCTGAAAAAGTTGTGACTACAGCAGGCTTCACTGATCCTGCGCCACAGGTGAGGAAATAATGTTAACTGCACCCCAACTTACCTACTCGCTCCTTGCACCAATGATGATTATTTTTGGTGCAGCGGTAATTGGAGTTTTGGTTGAAGCATTTGTTGGCAAGGCTCGTCGAGCAGCTATTCAGCTCACCTTAACTTTAGGTGCCTTAACCCTCTCACTTCTGCAGCTCTGGAGTATTCGCGACAAGTTCTCTACAACAGCAGCGGTTGGCGCTGTC
>WLHY01000084.1 GCA_009702465.1 Actinomycetota bacterium | reverse complement strand
GGTGAAACTGTTGCTGTTTACACCGTTTTGAATCTGGTTTATGACATCAGAATTGAGGTTCTACTTAGCGCTGGTGGCAATGTTGCTTCAATGATTGTTAATAAGTTTGGTGAAGCAGATTTTGTAGAGTTACAAGCTTTAATGGCTGCCGGATTTGTACTGTTTTTGTTTACCTTGTTTGTAAATTTCATGGCAAATTTTATTATCAATAAGACTAAAAGAGAGTAATGATGAGCCAAACACAGATTGCCCCCAGCCCACAGCGGCCTTGGAAGTTAACGCCAAAAGAGCTGTTACCAGATTTACTTGGTGCAATTTTTACGGTGGTTGGCAGTTTGGCAATCGTTGCCATCACGCCCCTTAAGGGAAAGCTTGGCTTCTCACTTACCTTAATTGTTGTAGCAATAATTACTGCGTCAACAGTCAGTTGGTTACGAAAAGATCGCAAGGCTGCGATGAATTCAACAACAACTGTTTTGGTTTACATCGCTTCCGCATTTGTAATCTTGCCACTCGTCTCAATTTTGTATGAAGTAGTGCGCTTAGGTGTAGGTGGGTTTTCACTGCGAATATTTACCGAGGATATGTCGGTGACTGCATCAGATTCAGATTTAAGTCAAGGTGGATTACTGCATGCGGTAATTGGAACTGCCTATATTGTGGTTTTTGCAACCCTGCTTTCAACACCAATTGGAATATTGACTGCGCTATACATTGTTGAGGTAAAGGGCAGATTTTCGGGAGTAGTTAGATTCTTTGTGCAGGCCATGAGTGGTGTGCCATCAATTGTGGCTGGCTTATTTATTTTTGCGGTTTGGATGATTCAAATGGGTAATGCCTACAGTGGTATTGCAGGTGGTTTCGCACTTACGATATTAATGATCCCAACAGTTGCTCGCACATCTGAAGAGGTCTTGAAATTGATTCCACAAGATCTGCGCGAGGCAGGACTTGCCTTAGGCGCAACTCAATGGCGAACAGTTGCAACGGTGGTAATTCCAGCAGCTAGAAGCGGATTAGTAACCGCAATTATTTTAGGAATTGCTCGTGTAGTTGGTGAAACAGCTCCACTTCTTTTAACAATAGGTGGTGCCGATGCAATTAACTTAAATCCAACTGATGGCAATATGGCAGCTATTCCATACTATGTTTGGAAGAACCTTTTAATTGGCAGTCCAAACGCGATCAGCAGAGCCTGGCTTGGCCTCTTTGTATTAATGGTTTTGGTTCTAATATTTTTTGCACTTGCTCGTTACTTCGGCTCAGGCAAAGGGAGAAAGCAATGAGTAATCACGATAATTCAAATTCCACCAATGATCGAGAGGAAAGCATGAGTCAGGTAACCGGAAATCCAGGGAGCTCAACACAAAAACGAGATGCAACTAGCAGGCCAGTCTCATCAAACTCTCTATCTGATGTGACAAGTGCCAGGCTCTCAAAAGTTGGAACACCGAATACTCTCGCAACTGGCTTAGAGGCTCGAGGGATTCATGCCTGGTTTGGTAAAAAGCATGTACTTGAAGATATTTCATTGGATTTCTTTACTGGAACGGTCACTGCCTTGATTGGCCCATCTGGTTGCGGAAAGTCCACTTTCATTAGAACCTTAAACCGCATGCACGAGTTTATTCCGACTGCAGCGCTTGCTGGCCAGGTAATTTTAGATGGTAAGGATGTTTACGATTCTGGTGTTGATGTCACAAAGATCAGATTAAAGATCGGAATGGTATTTCAAAAGCCAAATCCATTCCCATCTATGACCATCAAAGAGAATGTGCTCTCTGGTTTAAAACTTGCACAAATCAAGATTGAAAACAGCGATGAGTTGTTAGAGAGCTGCTTACGTAGGGCCGGTTTGTGGGATGAGGTTAAGGATCGCCTCTCAGAGTACGGCGGTGCCTTATCTGGTGGGCAACAACAGCGCCTTTGCATAGCTCGATCTCTTGCGGTAAATCCACAAGTTTTGTTAATGGATGAGCCATGTTCAGCACTTGACCCGGGATCAACTCTTCGCATTGAGGAGACAATAAGAGAGTTATCAGCAACCATGAGCATTGTTATTGTGACTCACAATATGCAACAGGCGGCTCGAGTCTCTGATTACACTGGATTTTTCCTATCTGATGGTGGACCAGGAAGATTAATTGAAAGAGGTTCCACAAATGATATTTTCACTAATCCAAAGGAGAAACGAACTGAGGATTATGTGTCAGGAAGATTCGGCTAAGCGTAAAATCTAAGCAATCTGTATACCTATTGTTAACTTAAGCGCCACATGAAATTTGCCTAATCCGCATTAGTTGTTTGCCTGATCTCGTTAACTTTCAACCACACGAACAACTTACGGAGGGTTTATGAAATTAAGCAAGAAAATGGCGATTGCTTCAATCGCAGCATCTGCTCTAATCCTTTCATCCGGACCAGCTTTTGCTGCCCAGATCAACGGTAGCGGTGCAACATTTGCTCAACCACTAATCGATGTTTGTAAGGTTGAGTTTACAAAAGATACTGGCCACACTGTTAACTACACAGCTGGTGGTTCAGGTAAAGGTAGAGCAGATTTCACAGCTAACCTAGTAGATTTCGCAGCATCTGATGCGGTTTACACCTCAGGATTTCCGCGTCACCTAGAGTATGCACCAGTTTATGCGGCACCAATTGCAATTGGTTACAACCTACCAACAGTAAAGACTCCAATTTACTTATCTCCTGGCGTACTTGCACAGATCTTCTCAGGTGAAATTCAAAACTGGAATGACGTTCGAATTAGAACTGTTAATGATGGTCAAGTTAAGGTTCCAGTATTTGCAACCAAGAGAATTACAGTAAAGGTTGGCGGAAAAAATGTTTCTCGCACAGTTCCTGTGTTAGATGCAAAGGGCAACCCAAGAATTACTAAGTACAACACAGTTGATGCCAACGCAAAGTTACCTAACCTGCCAATTACTGTTTACTACCGTACCGACTCGTCAGGAACATCAGAGCAGTTCGGCAAGTTCCTTCAAGGTGCCAATGCTGGAGACAATGCGGCTCTGTGGCCAAAAAGAGCTTCAGGCACGTTTGCTAACTCAACACCAAACCCACTTTCTAACTTCTTTAACTTCCAAGGCGCAAGCGGTTCTGCTTTAGTTGCTGCGGGAGTTAAGAGCAAAGTTGGAGCAATTGGATACGGTGAAGTTAGCTGGTTCGCCGATAACAAGTTGCCAACAGCATTAATTCAAAACTGGGCTGGCGAGTTTGTAGCTCCAACAGCAGCTGGAACATCAGCATTCCTTGGTGGCGGAACAATCAACGACAATGGAAGCATTGATACTCCTTATCAGAAAGCAATTAAGGGTGCTTACTCACTGGGAACAGCCTCATACGGTTTGGTATACCCAGAAGCGGCTGGCAAAAATGCAGAGACGCAAAAGATTGTTGCTCAGTGGCACACATATCTATTAGAGCAATGTCCTAAGAAGTTTCCAGAGAAGGGCTACATCCAAATCACTGGACCTCTATACGACAAAGCAAAGCAGCAAATAGCAAAGATCAAGTAAGTAAATAGGAATTACCCCACACGGCCTAGCGTGTGGGGTTTTTCTATGCCTAGGTATAGTTAGAAGATGGCAGAGGTGATCGAGCAAGGAAACCAGTTAGTTTTAAAGTTGTCTCTTATTGAAAAGATATTCGCCCTGCACTTCAAGCAACTAACAGTGAGTAAAGAGAAGTTAATTGGTAAAAAGAGTTATGCAAAGCCTTGGTCGACTGAGGTATTAAAGGGCGTTCGAGCACCTGGCACTGGTTTTCCGTACTTAATCTTGTTGGGAACGATGCGCTATCGAGGTGGCAAGGATTTCACCGCAATCTACAAGAAGCGCCCAGTCACTGTTTACGAGTTCACCGATTACAACTTCAAGCGATGGATCGTTACCGAGTAAAGTTTTTAAGCGATTAAAAGTCGGTAGCCGTTAATCGCAATAATTGCGATAGCAACCAGAATTGCTAATTGTTTGCGAGGCAGCTTTCCAACAATCTTCGCTGCAATCGGGGCCATGAGAGTGCCGCCGATAGCAAGGCCTGCCACGACATTCCAATCCATCTCAATTCGATTGATGTTAATCAAGAAGCCAATTGAGGCAGAGACCGCCACAATAAACTCTGCTGCACTTACTGTTCCAATAATCTTTCGTGGCTCTAAAGATGTTGTAGACATCATCGTTGGTGTCACGATTGGTCCCCAGCCACCACCACCAGATGCATCAACAAAACCTCCAGTAAAACCTAGGTAAGAGAAGTATCTTGGGTTTTTAATCTCAAT
>WLHY01000083.1 GCA_009702465.1 Actinomycetota bacterium | reverse complement strand
TGCAATTGCTTGCGGCGCTTTTCATATTAGAAGTGGTGGCAAGCAGTACTTCAACACAACCCCATTAGGCAGAGCGGTAACTGGCACCTTATTGGTTCGCGCAATGCTGAAAGATAATGTTTCAATTTGGGGAGATGGCTCTACCTATAAAGGTAATGACATCGAACGGTTTTACCGTTACGGGCTTCTTGCTAATCCAAAGTTAAAGATTTATAAGCCATGGCTTGATGAAGCCTTTGTTGCTGAACTTGGCGGCCGCAAAGAGATGTCGCAGTGGCTAAAGGATCACAACCTGCCTTACCGTGACAGTGTTGAAAAGGCGTACTCAACAGATGCAAATATTTTAGGTGCAACCCATGAGGCTAAAAAACTTGAGGAGCTTGATTCATCGATCGAGTTAGTTGAGCCAATTATGGGAGTTAAGTTTTGGGATTCATCAGTAAAGATCGAAACTGAGGATGTAAAGATTGAGTTTTCGCAAGGACGTCCAGTTGCCGTTAATGGTAAATCATTTAAAGATTCAGTTGAATTAATGAAAGAGTTAAATGCAATTGGCGGACGCCATGGAGTTGGTATGTCAGATCAGATTGAGAATCGAATCATTGAAGCAAAGAGCCGTGGCATCTATGAAGCACCAGCGATGGCGCTTTTATTTATTGCATATGAGAGATTAGTAAGTGCGATTCACAATGAGGACACCATCGCCAATTACCATGCCGAAGGTCGTCGCTTAGGTCGCCTGCTTTATGAAGGTCGCTGGTTTGATCCACAAGCATTAATGCTCCGCGAATCATTAACTAGATGGGTTGCATCTGCAATTTCCGGAACAGTCACAATTCGCCTGCGCCGTGGTGATGATTTCTCAATTATTAATACAACTGGTCCTGCGCTCTCTTATTCACCTGAAAAATTATCGATGGAGCGAACTGAAGATGCCGCCTTTGGGCCAACCGATCGAATTGGTCAATTAACAATGCGAAACTTAGATATTGCTGATACCCGCGCAAAGTTAGATCTATATTCCGCACAAGGACAATTAGGCGGCAGTGATTTTGATCTGATTAAGGAGATCGAGAAGTAATTTGCCTTTAGGCGAAACTTTTATATAGCCGCTTATTTCCCGCCGGTGATTTACCTATATCGACACCAGCTTTTCTCAGCTCACTTTTTAGCTCTTTGCGAAATAGGTGGTAATCCACCTCTACTGCATGACGTTGTGCTGTTGTGAAATTAAAGTGCGGATTTTTAACCTCATGATCTATCGCAGATTTAATATCCTTGGGCCTGCGGTACCTTCCAATTATCTCTAGAGATGCAATCTTTGCTTGGTAATCAGCTAGTGGCCAAATACATCCAAGTGGTTGAAATAATCCGATGAAGTAGAGGTTTTCATACCTTTCATGCATCATCTTTTTATACAGAGGCACAGCAGTTAAATCTTTGAAATTTATAAAACTCTCATCAAAAAATGGGAAGGTGGTCCAAAAGCCGGTTGCAGCACAAATAATGTCAAAATCTTCATTACTGCCATCGATAAACTCAACAGTTAAACCATTCCAAGATTTGATTGCACCTCTGGGTTTGATTCGGCCATGTCTAATAAAATCCATTAAATCTGAGTTCAAGGTTGGATGAGTATTCAAGGGGAGAGTTGTGTTCTCTGGCAGTCCATATTGGCTATACGGGCCCTGAATCAACCGAACTAAAAGCTTTAAGCCATACTGACGTAACCGCTTTGGCAACCACTTACTCTTTGCTGCAAAAACATCACCTGGTTTACCAAATATAAATTTAGGGAAAAACCACTGTGGACTGCGCATCGACATATGCACAGTTTTGGTCATACGAGCTGTCTCAACTGAAATATCACAAGCCGAGTTACCCGCACCAATTATCAATACTCGTTTATCACGCCAACTCTCATCTACACCCTTGAAATCATGAGAGTGCAGAAATTTTCCACTGTAACTTCCTGGATACTCAGGATACTTCGGCACATTGTGATGCCCATTTGAAACCATTAAGTATTCAAAAACTTCACTCCTCTTTACCCCAACCGCATCAGTAAACTCAACTAACCAATTTCCATTCACCTGCCGGCTGACATGATTTACGGTGTGATCAAATCTAATCTTTGGCATTACACCAAAGTGCTCTGCGTAAGATTCAAAGTAATTTTGCAGTTGAATATGATTTGGATAATCTGGAAATGAATCCGGCATCGGATAATCCTCAAACTCCGACCACGCCTTCGAGCTAATTAAATGGGTATTCTCATAAACACTGGAGTGGCCAGTCTTGGCGTTGAAAACCCAGTTCCCGCCAACCTTGTCATTTTTTTCAAAGACCACAACCTCAAGCCCATTTTCAACACAATTCTTCGCGGCGGTGACACCACTTGGCCCCGCTCCAATGACACAAACTCGTGGATTCATCGCATGATTATTGCGTAAATATTATTGAATTCAAGATATTTGAATAAATACTGTTCTTAATTCTTTAGAGGAGGCGTGAATTGATCAGATTTTTGAAGAGCAAATGGAGCGAAACCGCCTTTTAATGTTATTTTGGGAAAACGCGAGTCTCAAAATTCATAGTGCTTTACATAAGTCAGGTATATTTGATTATTTTTTACTCGTTAATCCACATTTTGAGTTATTAAAACAACTTTAATCTAAATCCACGGAAACTTTTAGTCTGTACGCAATTAGACAAAATTGCTGGAATATTTCAATCGCACCACTACTATCCCAATATGGATTTGACGCCAATCAACCTAAATCGAATAGAGATTGAGATCATCGAGCAGGATTTTCAGGGGCTTTATTCAGGCAGGTTAGGCCTTAGCTCTATACCGGGCGGGCAAAGCGCAGCAAATAAGGCGTTAGAAAATCTAGATATCACCAATTACGCAAACTTAAGATCAGAGGTTTTGCCAAGAGGTAAACGTGGTGCCACAGTTTTATCACCATATATCCGCCACAACATTCTTACATTAAGTCAGGTATATCAAGCGGTTAAAGGTGCACCTTTTCGCGATCTAGAAAAGTTTAGAGATGAGCTTTATTGGCAGGAGTACGCCCGCCATCTTTATGCGCGAATTGGCACAAGATTATTTGAGAATTTGCGCTTTGAAGCGCAGTCGGATGCAACAGGAGATGGTTGGAACCGTGAGATGTTGTGTATTGATGAGGTGGTTGGTGAGTTAGAAAGTGATGGTTGGTTAGTAAACCAAACCAGGATGTGGCTCTCATCCCATTGGAGTGTTAGAAACTATAAGGGTTGGTTGCATGGCCAAGAGCGGATGTATCGCGAGTTAATTGATGGTTCAAGAGCTGCCAATCTTTTAGGTTGGCAGTGGACAGTTGGCGCTGGTACAGGAAAGCCATATGGATTTGCAAGGTGGCAGGTAGAAAAGCGCGCACCAGGTTTGTGTAATAAATGTCCGCTTAAATTGAACTGCCCAATTCAAGAGTTTCCAGATGAGATAACTCCAAGGCAGTTAGATAAGAACCCATTACTTGATGCAGATCCAGATCTTGCTCGAACAACTGGGCCGGTTGCAGTTGTAAATAATGCAAATGTAAAGATGGTTCTACTAACTATTGATTCGATGGGGGATAGCGATCCTGCTCTCGCTGCAAATCCAGAGCTACCGGTGGTATTTGTATTTAATCAAGCAGCGCTTTCAAAACTACAGTTAAGTTCAAATCGAATCGGCTTTTACCTGCAAACACTAAAGGATTTAGCTAAGCGAAGAGAGCTGCAGGTTTACCTAGGAGATCCATACCTATTTGCCCAAGAAAACTCAGTTGCAGTTACCTATGCACCGGTGCCCTCATTTGCTAAGTTTAAAAACTTAGCGCAGATTCATCCATTTCCATGGCTTAGAAAACCCCATGCAGGATCGGTTAGAAGTTTCTCCTCTTGGCGGCAAAAACTTAACTAAAACCTTTTTCTTCTAGGGCGGTAACGCCGAGAAAATAACTTTCGGGTGATGAATTGAATTCTGACTGCCAACTTTGATTTAAACGAACCGGTGCCTGAGTGCTCTGTTGGAACTCGCTCGCGAATGGGTTTTGTATGTTTAAGTGCGCGTTGAAAGCTCTCCATCGAGATCTGTTCCTCAATATTTTCAGGTGGTTGATACATGCGAAATTTGTAAAGAGTTTCACCACCACAAGCTGAGCACTTAACACTCTCATTTGGCACAATTTTTTGGCATTGTGGGTTTAGACAAATCGCCATACCCACTCCTTTGCTAACGAATTTACAACTTAACCGACAGTTGCTACACCCTTAGAAACTTTAATTGGCACACGCCTTAATCCAGT
>WLHY01000082.1 GCA_009702465.1 Actinomycetota bacterium | reverse complement strand
TGTTGCAACATGTCCTGATGCTTCCCAAACCTCGCGAGCTAAAATTACACAGGAGTCGATACCGACAACATCATCGCGACCTTGCACCATTGAGCGCCACCATTGACGTTTAACATTATTTTTTAATTCAACACCCAGTGGACCGTAATCCCAAGAGGCGCGAAGTCCGCCATAAATTTCAGATGAGGGGTAAACAAAACCACGGCGCTTGGCCAAGGAGACAATATTTTCTAAACGATCTGCTGCCATTTTTACTCCATCCGGCTGGCTGTCGGCGGCTTGCGATTAAGCCTTAAGTGTAAGGGGTAAGAGGGTCTAGTGGGCTTAAGCTTTGATTTTGATAATCATTCTCATTTGTGCTACATTCTATTTATGAACATCGCCATCCTGTTAGCCGCAGCAACCGTATTAGCAACCACCCTTGGCGGCGTAATCGCACTTCGAGCTCGTGATCGTCTGCACTTAGTTTTAGGTTTAGCAGCGGGATTGTTACTTGGATTAGTCGCCTTTAGCCTCCTTCCCGAGGTTTTTGAGATGGGCTCCGGCACTTTGTTAGGTGCGCCCAGCGTTTCAGTAGCGCTAATTAGTGGTTTCTTACTTTTGCATCTCTTTGAAAAATTCTCTGGCTCTCATGAACCGGCTGAATCAGATTATGGGCATGACCATAAGCACTCATCAAATGTCACCGGAACTATTGGTGGATTGGCGATGGGTTTACATGTTTTTCTAGATGGCTTGGCATTAGGTGTTGCATTTTCTATAGATGAAAAGTTAGGAATTGCAGTTTTTGCAGCCTTACTTGTTCACGCTTTTAGTGATGGTTTAAATACAGTTGCGATGCTAGTAAAGAGTGACAAATGGACTAAAAAAGGCGTTTGGCTGCTGGGTGTTGATGCAATAGCAAGAATTAGTGGTGCTGCCATTGGATCTAGCTTGGCACTTTCAGAGAACTTTACCGCTCTCTACCTTGCCGCATTTTCTGGAATCGTAATTTACTTGGCAACTAGTCATATTCTGCCAGAAGCACATGCAAACCATGCTACTCGTTGGACATTGGTTGCGACTCTTGCTGGTGTAGCAATCATGTGGGCACTTGTTAGCCAACTTGAATCAGTTCATGTACATGGCCATGATGATGCAGCTTCACATTCAGAGAGTCATCAAGAAGAGAGTCATCAAGAAGAGGGCGTACACGACGAAAATCATAAAGAGGATCATGCCCATGAAGATGAGGGTAAGTAATGACAAAGGAACAAGCATTAATGAATAAATCTGAGATCAAAGTAATTGGTGCATTAAAGCGACAGGGTAAATTTTCAAGCGCCCAATCGGTTTATCAGTTGCTCCGAAAAGATGGTGAATCAACTGGTTTAGCAACGGTTTACCGAACATTGCAAAAAGCTGCTGCTAAAAATGCAGTTGATGTTTTGCGAACCGATGATGGTGAAGCGCTGTATCGCTTATGTGAAACGGGTCATCACCATCACCTAGTTTGCACTAGTTGTGGCAAAACTATTGAGGTTGAAGGCAGCGCTGTTGAAAGATGGGCAAACACAGTGGCAAAGAATCATGGCTTCCGAAAGGTGACACACGTAGTTGAACTTTTTGGCTTATGCGCGAAGTGCTGATTTAAGCCTTTCCAAATCTTCGCTCACGCTCTGCGTAAATCTCAATCGCATTCCATAATGTTCGGCGGTCAGCATCTGGCCAGAGCACATCTAGAAATACCATCTCAGCATATGCCGATTGCCACATTAGGAAGTTGCTGGTGCGTTGTTCTCCAGATGAGCGGAGAAATAAATCAACATCGCTCATTTGTGGTGAGTAAAGGTACTTTGCAAAGTTTTTCTCAGTAATTGATTCCGGCTTAATCTTCTTACTCTTTATCGCTTTACTAATTGAGGTAATTGCATCAACGATCTCAGCCCGACCACCGTAATTAACACACATATTCAGCGTTAAAACCTTGTTGGATTTTGTTAACTCCTCTGCCTCTCGTAGCTCACTTAAAACAGAGCTCCAAAGCTTTTGCTCCCTGCCCACCCAACGAATGCGCACACCTAAATCATTCATCTCATCTCGACGACTACGCATTACCTCGCGATTAAATCCCATTAAAAACTTAACCTCATCTGGTGACCTGCGCCAATTCTCAGTTGAAAATGCATATGCACTTAACTCTTTAACACCAATCTCAATTGCGCCGTGGACCATATCTAATAAGGAGGCCTCACCAGCTTCATGTCCTGCAGTTCGTGGCATTCCCCGCTCTTTAGCCCAGCGACCATTTCCATCCATCACAACTGCAACGTGATTTGGAATCTGATCTGGTTTTAACTTTGGCGGTTTAGCACCTGTCCAATGTGCAGTGGGTGCAACTACCTTCTTCTTGTTAGCCACGGTTTATTCTCTCAACTAATGGCAAGGATCGTAAACCACGCTCTAGGTGCCACTGTAAATATGCGGCAATTAACCCTGAAGCTTCACCCCGATTTTTCAATTCACTAGCCATCGCCGACTCCCAATCACCAGTTAATAGATTGGCCATCAAATTTAGGGTTGTCTCACTTGGTGTTGCCGAAGCTGATGGTTTGCAATTTGCGCAAACGCTGCCGCCACCCTGTAATGAAAAAAACTTATGTGGTCCTGGTGCATCACATCTTGAACAAATTGTTAGTGATGGCGCATACCCTGCAACAGATAATGAGCGAAGCAGGTAGGCATCTAAAATTAAAGATGGGTCATATTTTTGTTCAGCTAGTGCCTTTAATGAACCAGCAACTAATAAAAATTGTTGTAATGCGGGCTCGTGCTCAGCCTGCGTAAAACGCTCTGCCGCCTCTAAAATTGCAGATGTCACAGTCCAGTTTTGGTAATCACTTGATAAGACATCTCCATAATTTTCAATCGCTTCAACTTGCGTAATCGTGTCAAAGGTACGACCGGTATAAAGTTGTAAATCAACATAACTAGCTGGCTCAAGCCGGGCGCCAAATCTGGATTTAGTTCTGCGCACACCTTTTGCAACCGCTTTAATTCGGCCATGGTCGCGGGTGAATAAGGTAATAATTCGATCCGCCTCCCCCAATTTATGGGTGCGCAAGACGATCGCCTGATCTCGGTAGAGCGCCATACTGGCTAACTTACTAGAGTCACCAGTGTTGTCTGCTTAACGAACTGCGCGATTGATTGAAGAGATAACCGCTTTTAACGCAGCGGTTGTAGTGCTTGGATCAATTCCAACTCCCCAATAAACCTTGCCCGCTACTTCACACTCAAGGTATGCCGCAGCCTTTGCATCTCCGCCGGCAGATAATGCATGCTCGTAATAATCAAGAACTCGAAGCTCCATGCCAGGTGAATGCGCATTAATGATTGCAACAAAGGCTGCAATTGGACCATTACCAGCGCCAGATAAATTATGTGATTTACCGCCATCAATTAACTCAACAGAGAGCTTTACATCCTCATCCATCTGTGAAGATTGTGAAAGTCCAGTTAATTTAAAGCGGCCCCATTGATTCTCCTTTGCCGGTAGGTACTCATCCTCAAATGAGCGCCACATAGCATCTGGTGAAACCTCGCCACCTTCAGAGTCGGTCTTTGCTTGAATTACTTGGCTGAACTCAATTTGAAGTCGACGTGGTAAATCTAATTGATGTTCATTTTTCATCAAATAAGCAACGCCACCCTTACCGGATTGACTGTTCACCCGGATAACCGCCTCATATGAGCGCCCAATATCCTTTGGATCAATTGGCAGATAAGGAACCGCCCAAGTGAACTCATCCCGAGTTTTACCTGCAGCTTTAGCATCACTTTCTAGATGATCAAATCCTTTTTTAATTGCATCTTGATGTGAGCCAGAAAAAGCGGTGAAAACTAAATCGCCGCCATATGGATGTCGCTCTGGTACACGTAATTGATTGCAGTACTCAACAGTTCTGCGGATCTCATCAATATTGCTGAAATCAATCATTGGATCAACACCATGGCTTAACAAGTTAAGACCGAGAGTAATTAAACAAACATTTCCAGTGCGCTCACCATTACCAAATAATGTGCCTTCAATTCGATCAGCACCTGCTAGGTAGGCAAGCTCTGCTGCTGCAACTCCAGTTCCACGATCATTATGTGGATGTAAACTTAAAATAACGCTATCGCGATTTTTTAAATTACGGTGCATCCATTCAATTGAATCGGCATAGATATTTGGGGTTGCCATCTCTACCGTTGCCGGCAAATTCATAATGGTCTTCCATTGTGGAGTTGGCTTCCAAACATCATTTACCGCGTTGCAAACCTCAACAGCAAACTCAAGCTCGGTACCGGTGTAAGACTCTGGTGAGTACTCAAATGAAACTAAGGTG
>WLHY01000081.1 GCA_009702465.1 Actinomycetota bacterium | reverse complement strand
GTTGCAAATCTTCTCAACTACACCGCGAAACTCGTTAATTAATCTCCCGCCAATGGCCGGGTCAATTCGTATCTGCTTAATTGCAGAGGGCTTTGTCGATGATCTATTAATTTGTGTTAAATCGATCAAAGAGTTTACAAATACTCCAATCACAATTTACGCCAATGGAAAAAGCAATTGGCTGCCATTAGATAAATTCACCGATCCACAGATTTCAATTGTGGAGGCGAAAAACCCACTGGGTTGGGGCAATGTGATAAATCATTTTCTTGAGCTTTGTACCGAGGATTACTTGGTAATCATGGATCCATCCACCACATTCACTGGGGATCCGATCACACCAGCTTTAGCTGAGATTGAAAAAGGTTTTGCCGCTGTTGGTTGGAAGGGCGGCTTAGTGAACTTGGCAGATGATTGGCGAAGTACAGAGGATAAGGGTGATGGCGAAGTCGATGTTTTATTCTCATACTTTTTCTTAGTAGATCGCAAAAAGGCGATTGCTGCAGGTGGTGCTAATTCCAGCGCTAAGTATTATCGCAATGCTGATATGGAGTTATCACTAGCACTGCGTGCAGAGGGTGGAAAGTTGCTGCAAATGAGTTTGCCACTAAAGCAAGGTCGACATCATGGCTACCATGACACCGATCCCGATTATCGAGATAAAAACTCAAGAAAAAATTACCAACGAATTCTTGATCGCTTCAGAGGCAAGAATGAGATCCTTACACCTCGCAGGTAGGCTTACGATATGAATGAGCTCTCAAACTTCACCACCCTTCGCGTCGGTGGACCAGCACAAAAGATTGTGCACGCACATTCAGAGGATGAGTTAATTCAATTTGTTAAGAGCGCTGATGAGGCAAAGGAGCCAGTTTTAATCTTAGGTGGTGGCTCTAATTTATTGATAAGCGATGCTGGATTTGCTGGCACAGTAATTAGAGTTGAAAATAAAGGGAACGCACTTGAATACGATGCTTGCAGCGGTGGGATGATTGAGGTTGCAGCTGGTGAGGATTGGGATAAGTTTGTTGAATTAAGCATCAACCAAGGCTTTGCAGATCTAGAATCTTTAAGCGGCATTCCAGGAACTGTTGGCGGTTCGCCAATTCAAAACATCGGCGCATACGGCCATGAGGTTTCCGAGACAATTGCTCGAGTCCGTGTTTACGATCGAGTTGGTAAAGCGATCAAAACCTTTGCCGCGGCAGAGTGCAACTTTAGTTATCGAGGTTCAATCTTTAAATCTGAGAAAGATCGCTATGTAATTTTAAATGTAACCTTTCAACTGCGAAAAGGTGATCAATCTTTACCAATTACCTACGCCGAATTAGCAAAACATCTTGGGGTAAGTATTGGTGATCGTGCACCGGTTAAAGAGGTGCGCAAAGCTGTTCTCGAGTTACGTGCTCGTAAGGGAATGTTGTTAGATTCCTCAGAAAACCAAATCATGTCAGCTGGCTCCTTCTTTGTTAATCCAATTATTTCAAAGGCAGCAGCTGATAAGTTGCCAGCAGATGCACCACGTTGGCCGCAATCAGACGGCCAGGTTAAAACATCAGCTGCTTGGTTAATGGAGCAAGCAGGAGTTCTTAAGGGCGAAAAATTTGCTGGTGCCCAGATTTCAGAGCGTCATGTTTTGGCGCTAACCAATAGCGGAACAGCAAAGGCAGATGACATTGTTAAATTAGCGAAGGTGGCAAAGCAGCGAGTTTTTGAAAAGTTTGGAATTGAATTAAAGGCAGAGGTGCAGTTAATCGGATTAGATTTAAATTAAACCGCTTCTGAAAGTAATTTTTTAACGCGAGCGATTCCTTCAACAATATCGGCATCACTTGTAGCGTATGAAAATCTAAGATAACCAGATGGACCGAACGCCTCACCTGGAACTGCAGCAACCTCAGCCTCTTCTAAAATTAAGGTTGCAAGTTCAGCTGAAGTTGTTGGAACCTTGCCACGAATACTTTTTCCAAGCACACCCTTAACAGATGGGTAGACGTAAAAGGCACCAGTTGGTGTTGGACAGGTGATACCTGGAATCTCATTTAGCAAGCCAACAATTAATTTACGTCGTCGATCAAATGCTTCACCCATTTTGTGAACGGCAGATAAGTCCCCTGCTACCGCTGCGATCGCAGCACGTTGTGAAACATTTGAAACATTTGAGCTTAAATGTGATTGTAGATTTGTGGCTGCTTTAATTACATCCTTTGGACCAATCATCCAACCTACTCGCCAACCAGTCATCGCATAGGTTTTGGCAACACCATTAATAATTATGGTGCGATCTGCAAGCGCAGGTACAGCAACGCAGATTGATGGCGCGGTAGCTCCGTCATAGAGCAGGTGTTCATAAATCTCATCGGTAATTACCCAAATATTATTTTTTAATGCCCACTCGCCAATTGCCTTTACCTGCTCTGGTGAGTAAACCGATCCAGTTGGGTTTGAAGGTGAGCAAAATAGCAACGCCTTAGTTTTAGGAGTTAACGCTTTTTGTAACTGCTCAACTGAGACAAGGTAATTTTGACTCTCATCTGCAAAAACTTCAACCGATACGCCACCAGCTAATTTGATCGCCTCTGGGTAGGTGGTCCAGAACGGCGAAGGCAAAATTACTTCATCACCTGGATCAAGAATTGTTGCGAAGGACTGGTACACCGCTTGCTTGCCACCATTGGTAACAAGTACTTGATCAGCAGTTACTTCATATCCGGAGTCACGTTTCGTTTTTACAACAATCGCTTCACGAAGCTCTGGTAATCCAGGTGATGGTGTGTAGCGGTGGTTAGCAACATTTTTTGCTGCGGCAATTGCAGCATCAACAATGTAATCTGGAGTTGGAAAATCAGGTTCACCTGCACCAAAACCAATTACTGGTTTTCCAGCAGCTTTTAATGCTTTTGCTTTTGCATCAACTGCCAAGGTTGCAGATTCTGCGATTGCAGCTATTCGCCGAGAGATACGTGGCTTCTCAGAACCACTCTTTTGATCTGCGCTCATGGGGAAAAGTGTGCCATCTACGCATAAATACCGATTACCTTTTATCTGATTTTACCTATGAGCCTTGTCCCACCTACACTTTGCGACCCGGCGCTTGTTTTAGGTCATGATTTTTCATGCCTTAATGCGGGCCGAAGGGCAGTAGCTCAATTGGCTAGAGTTGCCGTCTCCAAAGCGGCCGGTTGGGGGTTCGAGTCCCTCCTGCCCTGCAATTAGGTCGAAGATTTAAAAGTTAAGAAGAAAGAGAAGGAAAAGGTAAATGACAGAAGAGATCGTAACTACCGAAGAGCCGAAATCACTCTTTGGTCGGATCGGGCTGTTCTACCGACAAATTGTTTCTGAACTTGGCAAGGTTGTTTGGCCAACCAAGAAACAATTAACTACCTATACCGCCGTAGTTTTAGTTTTTGTTAGCTTTGTAATTTTAGTTGTTTCAATCTTTGATCTGGTTTTAACCAGAATCGTTTTCTGGATCTTTGGATAAGGAGCAAATATGTCAATTGATACTCCTGCTAATCCACCCGTGGATGCATTTGAAGCTGCACTCTCAGTGCCAGAGGCTGTTGTTGCTCCAGTAGAAGAGATTATTGAGAAGGTAGAGATCGCTGAAGCAGCGGTTGATACACAAGCTGCTGAGGTTGAGAGCGAAGAGATTGATGAGAACTCTGAGTTTCGTGCCGCACTTCGTAGCGCACCTGGCGAGTGGTTTGTTGTTCACTCTTACGCCGGTTATGAGAAGAAGGTTAAGGCGAACTTAGCTAACCGTATTCAATCTTTAAATATGGAGGATTACGTTTACCAGATCGAGGTTCCAGAAGAGGAAGTTCGTGAGTTAAAAAATGGTGCGATTAAAGTAGTAAAGCGAAATGTATTTCCTGGTTATGTTTTAGTACGTATGGATTTAACTGATGAGTCATGGTCATGTGTGCGTAATACACCTGGCGTAACTGGCTTTGTTGGTAACGCTCACCACCCATCACCATTAACTCTAGATGAGGTAGAAAATATCTTGGCTCCTCGTCCAGTTAAAAAGGATGGCAAGATTGAGATGAAGGATATTGATTACATCATTGGTGAATCAATAACTGTTATGGATGGCCCATTCGCCACCCTGCCAGCCACAATCTCCGAGATCATGCCAGAGCAAGCCAAGTTAAAGGTTTTGGTCTCAATCTTTGGTCGCGAGACTCCAGTTGAACTTTCATTCCACCAAGTACAAAAGATCTAAGTAAATCTAAAGCGATTTAATAGAAGAAAAAAGAAAAGGAAAAAATATGGCACCGAAGAAGAAGGTAACCGCACTAATTAAGTTGCAGATCCAGGCTGGCGCAGCAACACCTGCACCACCAGTGGGTCCAGCGCTTGGTCAACATGGT
>WLHY01000080.1 GCA_009702465.1 Actinomycetota bacterium | reverse complement strand
TGGCAATCTGGTGCATTTGCTGCTCACAAAAAGCAGGATGAGGGCACCGATCGCATGATGGATTCAATGGATCTAGAGCGCGAAAAGGGAATCACAATTCTTGCGAAAAATACTGCGGTAAAACGTGGTGACACAATTGTAAATATTATTGATACACCAGGCCACGCAGATTTCGGCGGCGAGGTAGAACGCGGACTAGAAATGGTCGATGGCGTTATCTTGTTAGTTGATGCTTCAGAGGGGCCACTTCCACAAACTCGATTCGTACTACGCAAAGCGTTACAGAAGAATCTGCCAGTTATTTTGTTAATTAATAAGGTAGATCGCCCTGACTCTCGAATCGCTGAAGTTGTAGACGAGGCGTACGGATTGTTTTTAGATCTTGATGCAAATGAGGAACAGATTGAGTTCCCAATTGTTTACGCATCTGCCAAAGCGGGAAGAGCTTCTAGAAATCGACCAGAAGATGGTGGCATGCCAGATAAAGAGAATTTAGATGAGTTATTTGAAACCATCTTCTCTGCAATTCCAGCACCTACTTATCACGAGGGTGCACCACTTCAAGCCCATGTGACAAACCTTGACTCATCACCATTCTTAGGTCGTCTTGCACTATGTCGAGTTCGCGAAGGTGTAATTAAGAAGGGTCAATCAGTTACTTGGATTAAAACTGATGGCACAACTGAGCGAGTAAAGATCTCAGAGTTATTGATTACTGAAGCGCTAGAACGTGTGCCAGCACTTGAAGCACATCCGGGCGACATCATTGCGGTTGCTGGTATTGAAACAATTACTTTGGGCGAGACATTAGCTGATCTAGAAAATCCACATGCATTGCCATTAATCACCGTTGATGAGCCAAGCATTTCGATGACAATTGGTATTAACACATCACCACTAGCTGGCAAGAGCGGAAACAAATTAACCGCCCGCCAAGTTAAAAATAGATTAGATGCAGAACTAGTTGGAAATGTTTCACTTCGCATATTAAATACCGAGCGCCCAGATACCTGGGAGGTGCAAGGACGCGGAGAGCTGCAACTTGCAGTCCTAGTTGAGATCATGAAGCGTGAAGGTTTTGAGTTGACAGTTGGTAAGCCACAGGTTGTTACCAAATTAGTTGATGGCAAATTACATGAACCGATGGAGCGTTTATCTATTGATGCACCCGAGGATTACTTAGGAGTTATTACCCAGTTAATGGCACTTCGTAAGGGGCGCATGGAACAAATGGTTAACCATGGCGCTGGCTGGATTCGTTTGGATTACCGCGTTCCATCCCGTGGCTTAATTGGATTTAGAACAGAGTTCTTAACTGAAACTCGCGGAACTGGATTACTTCACCATGTATTTGATGGATACGAGGCTTGGCATGGCGAGCTTCGCACCCGCTCAACTGGTTCATTAGTTTCAGATCGAATGGGAACTGTTACCAGTTACGCACTTTACGGAACTCAAGATCGTGGCTCAATATTTGTTGAACCAGGTGATGAGGTTTATGAGGGCATGGTGATTGGTGAGAATTCACGTTCAGAGGATATGGATGTTAACTGTGTTCGCGAAAAGAAGTTAACAAATATGCGTGCATCAGGAACTGATGAAGCAGAGCGATTAATTCCAGCTAAGAAGTTAAATATGGAGGGTGCGCTCGAGTTTTGTCGTGAAGATGAGTGTGTCGAGGTAACTCCTGCAGTTGTTCGAATTCGCAAGGTGATTTTGGATGGTTCTACTCGTGCCCGCTTAACCTCAAAAAATAAGCGAGCAAACGAGAACGCGTAATCACTACCCAAAGCCGCCCCTTGTCGGTGTCAACGAGTTAAATTAGGGCGTGGCCCAAACTCAAATTATCAAACCAAAATCAGCGAAGCTGAATTTGGTGCGGGCAACAGCAGTAAAGAGTGAATCTGTAGATTTCACCCAATCACAAATTCAGGTAATCAAACATCGCAACTCACCATTATTAATTACTGGCGCTGCAGGTAGCGGCAAAACTACAACTTTAATTAGTGCAATATCTGATCGAATCGATCAGGGGTGTGATCCAAATACAATTTTAGCGATTACATATGGCCGCGAAAGTGCCAGCAAGTTGCGGGATTTAATTGCAACGGCAAATCCAAAGCGCCATATTGTTAATGAGCCAATTGCGCGAACATTTCACTCCATTGCCTTTTTGATTTTAAATGAGAGCGAGCAAAAGTATGTTCTGCTTTCAGGCGCTGAACAAGATGCTGAGATTCGCCAATTACTGTTAATTGATGCGCAAAAGGAGCGAGAGCAACCAGGTTCAACTGATTGGCCAGCCGAGTTAGTTGCCGCCCTTTCCACCAGAGGATTTGCCAAAGAGTTACGAGATTTTATTGGCCGTGCTACCGAGCGTGGCTCATCCCCTGATGAATTAATTAAATTTGCCGATAAGTATGGTCAAAAGTACTGGCCGGCGATCTGTAAATTCTGGAGCAGATATCAAGGCGCCGTAGCGCTGCGAAATACAACCACTACCAACTCATTAAACCGAATTGATCCCAGCGAGATCATCATTGCAGCTAGTGAGAAGTTAGAGAAAAATCCACAGTTACAAGAAAGGTATAAGAAGTTATTTCCAATTATTTATGTAGATGAGTTTCAAGAGTCAGATCGGGGACAGCGCAAATTACTTGAATTACTTGCTGGCCCCGAGCTTCATATTTTTGCCGATCCAAACTCTGCGGTTGGCCGATTCCGTGGCGCCGATCCCGAGAATCTGCTTGCAGATCTTGAAAAAATGGGTGTAACAAATAAGGTAAATCTAGATCAGGTATTTCGTAAACCTACTTCACGCCAGGTGGCAAAGTTAAGCAGCGCAGCTGAGGAAGCAAATTACATCGCTCATCAATTTCGTACCGCACATCTAAAGGAGAATCTGCCTTGGTCGCAGATGGCGGTTATCTTGCGCTCTCCTGGATCACAGGTCAGCGCATTGCAACGCGCATTTGCAGTTAATAATGTGCCAGTTGAAATAGATGCAATGGCCTTATCTTTAGCTGACAATCCAGCGATTAAACCGATTTTAACAATTGCGCAAATAGCGTTGAAGCAGATTCAGTTAATACCAGCAAATTGGGATCAAATTAGCGAGTTACTGCAATCACCATTTGCTGGCGCAGATGCGATCGCAATCAGACAGATGCGGATCGCCTTATCAAAGGCGGAGCGATCTAATAATGGTGAGGATGCTAAAAGTTCAACTGAGTTAATTTTAGATGCACTTACCGCACCAAGTATCGCCATACCGTGGGAGCAGGCAACCTCCTTAAAGAGATTAAATGATTTGATTGCCAGCGCTAATAAATCCTTGAAAGATAAGGGTGATATCTCCGATTTGCTTTGGGCAATCTGGAGCAATGCAAAAAATTACGAGGGCGAGCTAATCTCTGAAAGTTGGCGAAATGCAGCACTTTCTGGCGGCATGAATGGCGCTATTGCAGATGCAAATCTTGATGCGGTGATTCAATTATTTGAGGTCGCCCGCAGATTTAATGAACGGATGCCCGGCGCAAAACCACAATTGTTTATTAATCAATTACTTGGCGAGAAGATATTAAGTGATGCGATTACCGCCACCGCCCAACGCAATGAGGTAGTAAAGGTTTTAACTGTTCACAGCGCAAAGGGCCAACAGTGGCAGTTTGTTGCTTTAGCAGGAATGCAGGAAGGGGTTTGGCCAAATTTAAAACAGCGTGGCTCCCTATTAGGCAGCGAGCGATTAGTTGAAATTTTTCGACATGGCATCAGTAACCCACAGGCATTAGATGCGATCTCTGCCAGTGGATTACTCGAAGATGAGGGTCGATTATTAAATGTTGCAACCACCAGAGCTACCGATAAATTATTAATTACTGCGGTGCAGCAGGAGGATAATGAGCCATCACGTTACTTTATTAAATTTGCTGGTGAAGATATCGAGTTCACAGCACCACAGCGCGCAATCACCCAAACCGCGCTTATCGCCGAGCTTCGAAAAATTCTTAGTAAAAGTGATGATCCATCTCAACAACAATTTGCAGCTCGTGCTTTAAAAACACTTGCTGAAAATGGTGCACGCAGCGCTGATCCAAAAAATTGGCTAGGCACGCTGGCAATCTCAGATCATTCGCCAGTTGTGCAAGGCGATGAACAGCTACGAATCTCGCCAAGTTACCTAGAAAGCTTTGATCAATGTGGTGTTAAGTGGATGCTCGAGCGCAGCGGTGGTAGAGACAGTGATTCAACCGCTCAGGTTTTAGGAAGTGCGATTCACGTACTGGCTGCACAATTTAAGGAGGATCCAAAACTTACCGTTGATCAACTGCAAGATCGACTTAAGGGTGCTTGGTCATTAATTGATATGAACCAGGGTTGGATCAAGGATTACGAGTATCGCCGCGCCT
>WLHY01000008.1 GCA_009702465.1 Actinomycetota bacterium | reverse complement strand
TTGGGATGCTCTAAATGCTAGGGGATTATGGCTTATCAAAAAAAGACACCCTGAGAATTGGGTGCCAAAGGCTATGGGTAAGAGTTTGGTTAAATTAAAGGAGATACTCGAGGCGTAATCTTTGCCTCAACTATCTCCTTTAAGAGTTTCTCTAGATCTTTTCTTTATAGCGTTTCTTGATTTAGTGGTGTTCATTCTCTAACTGTTTAAGATCTTGCGCTGTTGGTTTAGCAACCGCTTCTGCATTTGCAGCACTAAATCTTGCCTGCAGCTTGGCGCGGAAGGTTTTAGGGTTACGCACTCCAGCCTGATCAACTAATTCAAGTTCAATTGGAGCGGCCTGTTCATGTTGAGTAAGGAGCCACTTCTTTTCTGGTGTTAACTCCTCATGGACCTCAACAAACTCACCATGTGGGAGCATCACCAATCGACCAGTTTCGCGACCATGAAGCACTAGCTCGCGATCGGCACGTTGCAAAGAGAGACAGATTCGTTTTGTAATCACAAATGCCAATGGTGGCAAGAGAATTATGCCTATTCGAGTACCCCACATAATCTGATTAATTGAGAGATCAAAGTGAGTGGCAATCAAGTCATTACCGCCATTGATTAGTGCAACAATCATAAATGTTAATGACATTGCACCTAGTGCAGTTCGGTTAGGAACATTTCTTGGACGATCCAAAATGTGGTGCTCGCGCTTATCTCCAGTTATCCAACTTTCGATAAATGGATAGAGCGCCATTCCGGTGAAGATAATTCCCGGGATAATTAAACCTGGAATCAAAATATTCCAAGAGATTGTGTAGCCAAAGGCGTAGGTTTCCCAAGGCGGTGCCATTCGTACCAGACCATCTAGCCAACCCATGTACCAATCTGGTTGCGAACCAGCAGAGACTTGCGCGGGTGTATATGGTCCATATAACCAAATTGGGTTGATAGATGCGGTCGCTCCAAGAAGTGCGGTTATGCCAAAGACAATGAAGAAAAAGCCACCAGCTTTAGCCATGTATACCGGCATTAATGGATAGCCGACAACATTTTTCTCTGTGCGGCCAGGGCCTGGGTATTGGGTGTGTTTCTGGTACCAAACCAACATTAAGTGCACAGTAATTAAGGCGAGCATAATTCCTGGAATCAACAGAATGTGAACAACATAAATTCGAGGTATAAACAACTCACTTGGGAAGGCGCCACCAAAGGCGAAGAAGGAGAGGTATGTACCAACCACCGGAATCGCTTGAATAATTGCATGAGCGATACGAACACCAGTTCCAGAGAGTAGATCATCTGGTAGTGAGTAACCCAAGAAGCCTTCAACAATTCCAAGTGTTAGTAAACCAATTCCTAGGATCCAGTTGAACTCACGTGGTTTTCTAAATGCACCGGTGAAAAACACGCGAAGTAGGTGCACAACAATTGATGCCATGAAGATTAACGCCGCCCAGTGATGAATCTGGCGCATTAACAAACCACCACGAACATCAAATGAGATATTAAGCGCTGATGCATAGGCAGCAGACATCTCTACATCTTTAAGTGGTTGATAAGAGCCCTTATAAACAACATGCTCCATGGAAGGGTCAAACCAGAAGGTAAGGAATGTGCCAGATAAAAGAAGGATTACGAATGAGTAAAGAGCAATCTCACCCAGCATGAAGGACCAGTGGTCGGGGAAGACTTTATTTAGATTTTTCTTAAGCCATTTTGCCGAGCCGGTTCGCTCATCGACATAATTGGCAACTGTTCCGGCTACACGTTCACGTGCACTCATGATCTCTCCCAGTAACTAGGTCCGACAGCTTCATTAAATGGTTGTTGAGCAACTAAAAATCCTTCTGCATCTACCGTGATTGCTAACTGTGGAAGTGGTCTGGCAGATGGCCCAAAGATCACCTTTGCAGCTCTAGTTACATCAAAGGTGGATTGATGACATGGGCAGAGTAAATGCTTAGTGGTTTGTTCATATAACGCAACCGCACATCCCATATGAGAGCAGATCTTTGAAAATGCAATAATTCCTTGATAAGTCCAAGATAATCTTTCGGAATCTAACTGAAACTCTTCAGGTCGCAACCTGATTAGTAAAACTGCATCCTTGGCGATGTCATTTAAGGTTCTCTTTTGTCCCGGTCGCAACTCTGGTAGCACCTGAGCTACCGCACCAACCTCAAGATCAGCAGGCTTGATTGGACGATCGCCTGGATCAGTCACCAATCGAGTTCCCTTACGCCATGATGTTTCTTCTAGAGATTTTCCTGGCAGTGGGCCAAGATCGCCCAGCAAAAGGATCGGTGAAATACCAACTAAGCCAACAGATAAACCAAGGGTTCGCTTAATCAATGATCTTCTGCCTAGACCTGCAACCTCAGATCTCTCTTTAACGCTAGCAACAAATGCATCTCTATCCGCATCTTCAGAGCGCATCTCATGACGTTCTGCAATTACCTCAGTGTCAGACATTAAAGTCTTTGCCCAATGCACCGCACCAAAACCAATTCCTAATAACGCAATTGCAAGACCCATACCAAGTCCTAGTTGGTGCGCATTGGTATTTCCCATGACTGGAATGAAGACAAAGGATTCAGTGTCGATAAAAAGATAGGAGTAAATAAATAGGAGAGTGCCAAAAGCTGAGATACCAAATAAAACCGCAACTTGTTGTTCCGCTCTTTTTTCGGCAACTGGATCAGTGTCCGCCTTGCGATGAACGTGGGCTGGTAAACCAGGATCTGAAAGTGGGGCTAATTCATTACTCATATTTAATAGGAACCTTATCTAGATTTCGCCGTTAGCCAGACAGCAATTGCAACTAGTAATCCCAAACCAAGTGTCCAAACAAGTAAGCCTTCAGTTACAGGGCCGACTCGGCCAAGAGAGGCACCACCTAAATTTGGCTCTGATTCAGCTGATTTAATCCACTTAATAATTGATAACTTCTCTTGAGGAGTAATTGTTTTATCAGAGAAGACTGGCATCGCCTGTGGTCCGGTAATCATCGCCTCATAAATATGTTTTGGCTCTACACCCATCACAGTTGGCGCATACTTTCCCTTAGTTAAAGCGCCACCTTGACCAGCAAAGTTATGACACATCGCGCAGTTATTTCTAAACAATTCGCCGCCATCTGCGGTGCTGCCATCGCGTTCCCAAGTTATCTCTTCATTTGTAATGCTGGCAGGTCCTGGCGCAAGAGTTGCAACATATGCAGCTAGAGCTGCTGTTTCCTCCTCTGTATACAGAGGTGCTTTTCGCATCGCTTGTTGACTCATATCAGCCATTGGCATACGTCCTGTACCTACTTGAAAATCTACAGATGCAGCTCCAACACCGATCAATGATGGAGCGATGCTTGCTCCTTCACCATTTAAGCCATGGCATGAGGAACAACCCTTTAGAAAAATCTCTTTACCTTCGGCAATCAAAGTTGATTTAGCACTTGCCGCTAACTCTGATTTTGCTGGAGATGCGGTCGCCGCCGAAAATGTAAATCCCAAAGTGGATAGGGCGATAACAATCAACATTGGAGTAGCAAATTTGTGGCGGCGATACTTTGATAAGAATTTCATCTTGTATACCTATTTAACCAGGTAGATCGCGGAAAAGAGAGCGATCCAAACAATATCGACGAAGTGCCAGTAGTAAGAGACAACAATTGCCATGGTCGCTTGTGAGTGACCAAATTTTTGAGCTTTAAATACTCTAATCAAAACTACTAAGAATGCAATCAATCCACCAGTTACATGCAAACCGTGGAAGCCAGTGGTTATGTAGAAGACAGAGCCATAAGCGCTAGATGAAAGAGTCACGCCCTCAGAAACTAGGTGTGCATACTCATAAACCTGACCACCAATAAAGATTGCACCCATTAAGAAGGTAAGCGCAAACCATTCACGCATTCCCCACTTTGAAACTTCACGCAAAGTTCCAGTTCTGCGCGCCTGAAAACGCTCTGCGGCAAAGACACCAAACTGACAGGTAATTGAGGAGAGAACTAAAATCGTGGTGTTAGCAGCAGCAAATGGAATATCTAAGATTGCAGTGGCCTCTGCCCAAACCTGCGGACCTTGCACTGCGCGTGTAGTGAAGTACATTGCAAAAAGTGCGGCGAAAAACATTAACTCAGATGCCAGCCAAACAATGGTGCCAACTGCGACCATATTTGGGCGATTGACCCTATCTACAGCTCCGGCATAGGTTGTCATGGAGTTCATTATTCCCGATATACGAGGGATTGGCTTCATCGCGGGCTTGCCCTAAGCCCTTACTTTCGGGTGAAACTGATCACCCAGAATCGAGATCTCTTCAAAGGTAGGATTACCAGTATGAAATCCGACCGCGCTGTGAGTATCGCCCTTTACTCTGATGATTCAACAGTTCGAGCCAGTGTTCGTTCAGCGCTGGGCAAGGCGATTTCCGATGATATTTCAATCAAGGAGATTGTTGATTTTGCGACCGCCAGTGCACTTCGACTTTATGTAGATAGCAAGAAGAGGGTTGATCTTTTTATCCTAGATGGCGAAGCGGTCCCTGAGGGCGGCATGGGAGTTGCCAGACAACTCAAAGATGAAGTTTTCAACTGCCCGCCCGTACTCCTTATCACCGGTCGAGCAGATGACAATTGGTTGGCAACCTGGTCTCGAGCAGAAGGCATGATTACGCATCCCATAGACCCATTTAATTTAGCGAAAAAATGCGCTGCAATTTTAAATGCAGCTCAAGTTAATTCAGTAAACCCTGCAAACACAACTGTTAATTAATCTCTATGAGTTGGGAAGAGATCTTAACTGCGCTCGCTAACCACCAAGATTTAAGCAGTACAGAAGTTACTTGGGCCATGAATAGGATTTTAACTGGCGAGGCTGATATTTCCCATATAAAAAAATTTTTGCTGGCATTGAAAGATAAGGGCGAGACTGCCACTGAAGTTATCGCACTAGTTGAGCAGATGTATGAAAAATCGCTGCCGATCAATATCTCAGAACGAGCGGTGGACACCGTTGGAACAGGTGGAGATGGCGCAAATACCATCAACATCTCAACTACCGCTGCGATAATTACAAATGCAGCGGGTGCACGAGTAGTAAAACATGGAAATCGGGCGGCATCATCTAAATCTGGATCAGCGGATTTACTCGAGGCCCTAGGAGTAAGAATTGATTTATCTGGCGAAGAGGTAGCAAAAACTGTTGCAAAGATAGGTATTGGTTTTTGTTTCGCACCAATCTTTCACTCTTCAATGAAACATGCTGCGCTGGCACGTAAGGAGATGGGTGTTCCTACGGTTTTTAATATCTTGGGACCATTATCTAATCCCGCGAAACCTAAAGCTGCTGCGATTGGCGTTGCAAAGGCAGAGCTGCTTCCGTTGATTTCACAGGTTGTTGCACAGCAAGGTAAAGAGGGCTTTATCTTTCGTGGCGATGATGGTTTAGATGAGATCTCCTTATCTGGTGCAAGCACTGTGTACCAAGTGAGTAGTGATGGTGTGAAAATCGAGAGATTTGATCCAGCTGATATTGGTATATCAAGATCGGTAATAACAGAGTTAAGTGGCGGGGATGCTCAATTTAACGCTGCGATAACAAATGAGATCTTTGCTGGTAAATCTGGCGCCCCCAGGGATGCGGTTGCATTAAATGCCGCCTTTGCGATCGCCGCTTTTAAAGGGGATTTTCACCTGCCATTGCAAACACAAATAGCTAATGCCTATGTAATGGCAAATCAAGCAATTGATTCTGGAGCGGCTGCCTCAGTGTTAAAAAGTTGGGTGGAGTTAAGCAATGAGATCGCGAGTTCTAGGTAGAGCTTTGCCCATAAAATTTTTTGCTTTGGGTTCGCTTAGCATTTTTTGTAAATTCTAGTAATTTCACATCGGTATCAATCTTCATACTGCCCAATCTTTCAAGTAATCCGTGCAAGACCTCGGTTGTTGCTTTCGCATCATCTAGCGCTCTGTGGTTTGGATCAACCAAGGTGCCAAAAAATTGAGCCAATGTAGATAATTTGCAATTAGGAACCTCATCGGGAGTTAGCACCTGCCGGGCTACGACTACGGTATCTAGGGTACGAAATTTTGGCCAGGCAAGATCAATTGCAGTTGCAGCACTTTTGAGAAAGGAGAGATCAAATGGTGCGTTATGGGCTACCAAAATTACCTCGTTGTGATCTCCGATGAACTCAAAAAAGTTTGGTAGAACATCATCAATTATTGGCGCATTTGCCAACATGAGATCGGTAATACCGGTTAAATCTGTTATGTATTGCGGAATGGCCAGTAGTGGATTTACAAATGTTTCAAAGTGATCTTGTACAGCCCCACCCTTGACCTTAACTGCACCAATTTCAGTGATAGCACTCCCACTTTTTGGGGAGGGCCCGGTGGTCTCTAAATCAACAATTACAAAGGTTGTTTCACTTAATGCTGTACTCACATCATTACTCTATTACAGAGAACTGACAAAACCTCTAGAAGAAGTAAGCCTTGATTGATGCAACAATCATCTCTACTGCAATAGCGGCAAGCAGTAATCCAGCAATCTTCGCAAGCAAATCTACGCCCGCTTCTTTAATCAAAGATAAAATCTTGGTGGAGTACATCAGTGTCAATCCGATAAGAATGTGAACAACAATGATGGCGATAAATAAAGCACTTACCTGACCCCAGTCCTTTGAATCTTGAACAAAGAGCATTGTTGTAACAATTGCACCAGGTCCGGCAAGAAGGGGAGTGCCCAGTGGGACTAATGCAACATTTCTGCTGGTGCCAGATTTCTCTTCAGGTGCATAACCGGTCAATAAACCTAGAGCGGTTATTAATAACAACAATCCACCTGCGCCTTGAAGGGATGCAAAGGAGATATTTAAGTATCCTAAAAGTGCGTTACCAAATATGGCAAAGGAGATGATTACCGCCAAGGAGATAAAGGCACCTTGCCAGGCCATTCTTCGCTTTCGTTTTTCGCTCTCGCCAGCTGTTAAGGCAAGGAATATAGGAGTCGCACCAGGCGGGTCCAGGATTACAAATAGGGTGACAAAGGCCTGAGCACCAAATGTGAGTGCAGATATCGTGGCGATTTGTTCCATGAATGGATTCTAACCTACTTTATTCTCATGAGAACTCAACGAAGATTAGCCAATGATCAATCTAATCTTTTCTCACAAATATTTATGGTGAAACCTTGAGCACACCCTCAAATAAAAAATTAGTTCGTGCTGGTTGGGCGCTTCATATTTTTACGGCAAGTGGCGTTATTTTTGCAATGCTCTCTCTGCAGGCTGTTATTGATGGCAGAGTTCGTGATGGATTGCTTTGGCTACTTCTTTGCCAAGTTATTGATGGAATTGATGGTCCGTTGGCTAGGCGGATTGATGTCGAGATCCATGTGCTTAAGATTGATGGCACAGTTTTAGATCTTGTAGTGGATTACGTTACCTGCGTTATCGTTCCGGTTGCCTTCTTGGCCTCCGTTAATTTGCTACCTAATAATTTAGAGGCAGCTCTTATTGCAGTAATTCTCTTAACTTCAGCGCTCTGGTTTGCCAGGTGCGATCAGGAGACTGATGATCATTGGTTTAATGGATTTCCAGGTTCCTGGAACATCGTCATTCCATCCTTCATCCTGCTAAATGTCTCTTCCAACGAGATCATTTTTTATACCTTGGTTTTTGCCTTACTTTCACTTAGCAACTTCAAGGTTCCCCACCTGACCCGAGTGAGGTTTTTAAGAGCGATCACACTGCCTTTTTCAATTATTTATCTAATTAATTTAACCTACCTCTCCTGGAATTATGGAGTTGAGATCAATTCAAATATGAAGATGATGGCACAGGCAGTATTGCTGATTTTCCCACTATATATTGTATTGATCTCCTCTTATAGGACCTTTGCTAAGAGGTTTAAGTAAAATCCTTTACTTCTGTTCTTTCTTCTTGAGAAGTAATTCATCAATACCAATTCGATTAGCCTTGAAGGAGTTCACCTTGTCATCGCTTGGATAACCGATAGCCAAGCCACAAAGCAAACGGTAATCCTTTGAAATTTCAAACTCCTGGCGAACAACATCATCCCAAATATTTACCGCTCCTTGTGCGCAGGTACCTAGGCCATGAGCATGTGCCGACAACATCAAATTTTGCATCATCAGACCGGCATCAGATGCGGCGTAAATATGGAGGCTCTTATGGATGTAAATAAATAATTCAACGGGTGCGCCGAAAAATGAGTAATTTCTGCCCCATTGTTTATCCCGTCCCTCGCGATCACCACGTTTGATTCCAAACACTTCGTAAAGCTCTTTGCCCACTCGAGTAGCTCTGGGGCGCAATTCAGCAACATATGGTTTAACAATGCTTCGATTACTAGTTGGCAGGCCGTAACGTGAAAAAATAAGTGGCAACTTATTTTTTAATCCTTTACGCATAATCTTTGATAACGCGCCCCAACGGTTTAAGAACTCACCACTGATTCGATCACGTACATCATTTGTGGCTACCGCAACCTTAAATGGCCGAGTATTAGACCAACTAGGTGCAGTTAAAGCATCGGTAAGAATTTGATCAATAATCTCTTGCGGTACTGGCTTGGGTAGAAAATCACGTGTACTTCTTCTAGAGGATAGAAACTCAGAGATAGTTTTCGCATCAGGTCGCTGCGTACTCATTTACCTATCATATGGCCTGGAAATGGGTGATTTACGGTTTTGATCTCTTTGATTACGGTAATTTCAAATAATCTAGCAGTTGATCACGCGTATCAACTAAATGTTTGTACTCCAACATTTCTGGCGTCAATGTTGCAAGGGTGGCAGCAAAATTAGCTGCGGCTTGTGGATCCTCTTTGAGCCAGGAGAAAGGTTCGCTGCGGTTTCTAATCGTAAACAGTAAGTACTTTGAATCAGCTGATGCGGTTAATGTTTGGCGTTCCGTACGCCACCAAAACTTATCGATAACTGGTGGGATCTCTTGAAAGAATGGTTCATGTAATAACTCGCTCTCATGCAACGACCAGTTTTTACGCCAAACAGGACGCTCTGGTTTGATCTTATTAAAGCTTTCGGTAATAAATGGTTGCAACTGGGTTTTATAGCCGGGAACGGGCGTATGAATTTGATCCATACTCTTTCCAATTTTTTCTAAAAGGTTCCAGCGGGAAGGAAAAATTACAACAGCAACAACTAAACGCCACACATTATCCTCATAATGCAATAAACATAAATCCTCTGCGATCACCTGAGATAGCTGAACAAAAGCATGATCAGCGGTTAGATCGACCTTGAAACCTAACTCATTATTTTGGATGGTGCTTCCACTTAATGAATAAGCTGGATGGTGTTCAGCGAGATTTTCAACAATTTTCTTCGCAAAGTAATTAACACCTTCATCATGCCCAGCTATCTCTTGAAATACCTGATCTCTGTTTTGAAGAATTATTCGCTTTCGTTCGGTTAGCTGATCCGCGAGATCCAAACCACCTTCAAGCCAATTTGCCTCATTTAACTCTCTAAGGCCCATGCTAAGACGAAATGGCTTCCCATCAGCTGGTGGTGGATAGACAAATCTCATCATTACGCTCCAAAGTCGTAGAAGGCTAATGTAATTGCAATTGTAAACATCACCACAGCGATTAGTGAATCAAGTATTTTCCAGAAGATCGGTTTTGACATAAATCGCGAAGCTGCCCGAGCTCCAAAACCTATTGTCGTAAACCAAACCAGGCTTGCGACAGCACCTCCCACTGCGAAGAACCAGCGATCGTTCTCGAATTGATTAGCGATACTGCCGAGAAGGATTACAGTATCTAGATAAACATGGGGATTAAGAAATGTAAGTGAAAGGCATGTTGCGACTATTTTTGATTTGCTGATCACCGAACCTTCACCGGCAATCAAGCTTTGATCCTTAAAGGCAGAGCGAATGCTTCTGATTCCAAACCAGGTTAGGTAGATAACTCCGAACCACCTAATAAATTCAAGTAATGATGGTCTGCTTTGAATAAGAGTTCCGAGACCACCTGTTCCTAGAAAAATAAGTGCAGCATCTGAAATTGCACAGATAGCAACAACCAGCAGAACATGCTGGCGAAGTAAACCTTGACGAATTACAAAAGCGTTCTGTGCACCGATTGCGATGATTAGTGATAGCCCTGTAAGAAATCCAGGAATAAGTGCAACCATTGCTCAATAATACAAGGAAAAGATCCATGAGCGGGCGATACTGGAATTAAGCCAATGATCCCTTAACATGATCCTAATAGGAGTGCCAATGAAATTAGATAGTTTGCGAAAGACAGTAGCAATTGTCGCAATTTTAAATTTATTGTACTTTGTTGTTGAATTTACATTCGCTCAAGTATTTGGCTCACTTGCCCTTTTATCAGATAGCTTGGACTTCCTCGAAGATGCATCAATCAATCTACTAATCTTTATTGCATTCGCATGGTCCATAGCGGCGAGAAAAGCCCTTAGCTATTTTTTGGCGCTTTTACTTTTAATGCCTGGCGTACTTTTTATCTACTCAGCAATTTCAAGGCTCAATGAACCAGTCGTACCTAATGGTGCTGGTATGTCAATTATTGGAATTGGCGCACTAATGATCAACGTGTATTGTGCTTACATCCTGGCTCGACATAAGTCAGACGAGGGCGGGTTAGCGAAAGCTGCTTATCTTTCTGCGCGAAACGATGCTTTTGCCAACATCTTAATTATTTGCGCAGGCGTTCTTACTTTTTTCTGGCGTAGCCAGATTCCGGATTTGTTAATAGGAGTGGCAATCTTTGTTATGAATTTCGATGCAGCTGTACAAGTAATTAACTCACAACGGCGAAAGTAGAAGTGGACGATACTGGGATCGAACCAGTGACCCCTTCCATGTCAAGGAAGTACGCTACCGCTGCGCTAATCGTCCGTGGCTTAAATACTACTAGCGACCAAAATCATCTTCAATACGTTCTATATCATCCTCGCCAAAGTAAGTTCCGGTTTGAACTTCAATAAAGATAAGTTCAGCATCTCCTGTATTTGCGATTCGGTGAAGCTGATTTATCGCGATATCAATTACAGAACCTGGGCAGACTTGGGAGATTGCTCCCTCAATTGTTACCTCACCAGAACCCTGAGTTACAAACCAGTGCTCAGCTCGCTTTTGATGACGCTGATATGAAAGACGCTGACCGGGATTTACGTGAATACTTTTTACTTTGTAGTTAGCACTCTCTTGCAGCACCTCATATCGACCCCATGGACGATCAGATTTTTCTAGCATGAGCCAACTTTAACCTTTAAACTAACTGGATGAATAATCCAAGCCCAAGCGCCGAAAAGTTACCCTCAAATCAATTTGATCATTTTTATCGAGGCGGTAATCGGATTGGCAAACTTCGAAAGGGTCCTGGTGGACCGATGCGGCCAGAGGAGTGGATTGCATCAACTACTACGCGATTTGGTGAGAAGGTTAATGGGTTGTCACTTTTAGCTGATGGCAGATTATTGCGGGATGAGGTTGTAAAGGATCCCAAGCATTGGTTGGGAGCTGACCATGTAAAAAAATATGGCAGCTCTACTGAAATATTGGTGAAGCTGCTTGATCCAGATCAAAGATTGCCGGTTCATTATCACCCGGATCGCAAATTTGCTTCCGAAAAATTAGATCTTACTCATGGCAAGACTGAGGCCTGGATTATTTTAGATGCACCAATTGGTGCAAAAGTTGGCGTTGGCTTTAATCGGAAAATGAGTAAAGCAGAGGTTGCAAAGTTAGTGCAAGACCATGATTCGCAGGGATTACTTGATTCATTGATCTTTCTTGAAGTTTCAGCGGGTGATGTAATTTTTGTACCGGCTGGCGTTCCACATGCAATCGAGGCGGGAATATTTGTCTTAGAGTTACAAGAGCCAACTGATCTTTCAATCCTGCTTGAATGGGATGGTTTTGCAGTTGATGGTGATAAGGATGGCCATCTTGATCTTGGTTATGAGGTCGCACTGGATGCTTTGCGGCTAGATCCATTAAGTGAAGTGGAGGTCTCTCAGATCATCACTCGCTTTGAGAAAGAGAGAACCAACTCGCACAAAATCTTTAACTCAATCGCTGATGATTTTTTCAGAGCCGATTTCTTAACCGGTGATGAAACAGTTGTAGAAGCTGGTTTTGGCATCCTTCTGATCCTGGAAGGTTCTGGAAGTATCAATTTCTCCGATTCAACTGCTATGCAGGTAGAAGCTGGTGATGCAGTGGTTATTGCGAATGCAGCTGGCAGTTTTAAGTTAAAGGGAGCTAAAGGAATTATCTCTAGGCCACCTCGCGCATAATTAAAGAAGAGAAGTTTTATAGCAGTTGATGGAGGTCGGAACGGGATTTGAACCCGTGTAGCGGGATTTGCAGTCCCGAGCCTCGCCTCTCGGCCATCCGACCTAGCTATTTTCATTTTATTAGCGAAAAAAATATGGAGCGGACGACCGGGTTCGAACCGGCGACCTGAACCTTGGCAAGGTTCCGCGCTACCAACTGCGCTACGTCCGCATACTGAGGGGTGAAATCTATCGTATCCCTATCCAGTTAGCACATCCGCCAATTTTGCTGCAACGAGGTACCGTTCAAACATGGATCTATCTAATTCAATCTTTTGGATGGATGGGCAATTAGCCACGGAGTGTGTAGAGATCTCCAATGATCCTAGCTCTTTAGATAAACCAGGTTTTTGGGTAACGGTAAAGAGTTTTGAAGGCGATTTCCAAGCTGCCAGATTTGAAAAGGTTGAATCGGCACCACCACCATTTGCGATTTGGGAAAGATTACAAAGAGATTGGATCTCCTCTCAAAGTCAAATGGAGTATGAAGGGAATGTTGAAAAGGTTAAAGAGTTAATTGCAGCAGGGGATGTGTATCAGGTAAACCTCTGTCGAACTTTAAGTAACAGTTGCGATCAATCATTGTTGGGATTGGCAAATCTAATTCTGCAGGAGAATCCATCCCCGTACGCAGCATATTTGAGATTACCAGGCATAGAGATTGCATCTGCCTCACCAGAACTCTTCTTTAGCAGAGAAGGTAATCTGATTAAATGCTCACCAATTAAGGGCACTTCAAATACGGAAGTATTTATGGAAAAGGATTTTTCAGAGAATGTCATGATCGTTGATTTAATGAGAAATGATTTTGGTCAGATTTGTAAGCCCGGAACAGTTGATGTACCAAGATTATTGGCCACGGAGAAGCATCCCGGTCTCTATCATTTAGTTTCTGATGTTGTCGGTCGGTTGCGAGACAACACTAAATGGTCGCAGATATTGGCTGCGTTAACACCGGCTGGATCAATAAGTGGCGCTCCAAAGAGCTCGGCCCTTAAGAGCATTAAAGAGATTGAAGGTATCGATCGTGGTCCCTACTGCGGGGTAATTGGTTGGAGCCAGGATGATCAAGCATTAATGTCAGTTGGTATTCGAATATTTTGGAGTTATGGTGATGGCAAAATACATTTTGGTACTGGCGCTGGAATAACCTGGCAGAGTGATGCAAGACAAGAGTGGGATGAGACGGAGCTAAAGGCGAAACGATTGATCAGTATCGCTGGAGCAAATAAATAATGAAAATCTTTTTTAATGGAGTGGTATCTGAGAGTACAAATCCACTACCTATTGACAGCTCACTCCTTCGTGGTGATGGGGTGTTTGAAACGATCCTTACTATTGATCAAAATGTTATCGCTTGGGACCGCCACTTCGCGAGAATCCAGAAATCTGCAGCAAAGGTATTGATAAGTACGCCGGCAAAGATCGATGTAGAGCTAGCTATTTCTAAAATTTTAATTGATGAGATCGGCAGAAATAGATTACGAATAATCTGCCTGGGCGATGGTGGATGGTTTTTAACCTTACAACCTGTTGCCGAGATTTCAGAAAGTGCCACATTGACCAGGTTTCCGTATATCAAGAACAGTGATTCGCTAATTGCTGGAATTAAATCTCTCTCATACATTGATTCAATTACGGCGCTTAGATACGCAGAGAGCTTTGGTTTTGATGATGCCATCTTCATTAACCAGCGAGATGAGGTTGTTGAAACCGGCTTAGCAAATCTTCTTCTTCTAACTGACAAGGGGTGGGTGACGCCACCTCTTTCAACTGGTT
>WLHY01000079.1 GCA_009702465.1 Actinomycetota bacterium | reverse complement strand
GGAGTTAGCAAAGAGTGGTGATTGGTTTATTGAACGAGTCCATGTAATGAAGCGTGGCTCTGGCTTACGCAGACGCGGTGCAACATCCACTGTTAACTGGGAGGATATTTCTGGCTTTGCGATCTCAGAAGCAAATCAAGGTGTTAGTAATTTGCTAGCGACCTTAACAAATCTACGTGCTGTTGATTTAGCATCTGTATTGCAGAACTTAAATATTAAAAGACGTGCTGAAGTCGCTCGAGGATTAGATGATGAGCGATTAGCTGATGTCTTAGAGGAGATGGATGAGGCAGCCCGTGTTGAGTTACTTGCAGAGCTTGAGGGTGAGCGAGCTGCAGATGTATTAGGTGAGATGGATCCAGATGATGCTGCAGATTTACTTCGAGAGGTCGGCAGTGAAAAAGCACAAGCCTTGCTTGCCTTAATGGAGCCAGAGGATGCCGAAGGCGTACAACGTTTAATGCACTACGAGGATTACTCTGCCGGCGGAATGATGACTACTGAACCAATTGTTCTCTCAGCTGATGGAACTGTTGCTGAAGCGTTAGCACACATTAGATCAAGTGAAATCGCACCAGGGTTGGCATCGCAGGTATTTATCTGTCGCCCACCAACTGAAACTCCAACTGGCAGATTTCTTGGAGTTGTACATTTTCAAAGATTATTGCGCGAGCCACCTGCAACTTTATTGGGCTCAATAGTTGATAATGATATTTCAGCACTTACCGCCAATACATCCTTACATGAGGTTTCCTCATACTTAGCAAGTTATAACTTATTAGCAGCTCCAATTGTTGATGCCAATGAGAGATTGCTTGGCGCAGTTACCGTAGATGATGTGCTTGATCATCTACTTCCAGAGAATTGGCGTTTTAGTGAATCAACCCGCAAAGATATTGAGAATCGGTAGGAAAAATGGCTAAAAAAATCACTCCTAAGTTGAGCAAAGACTCTCTTGAATTCCCTCGTGAAGCTGGACGTTCACTTCGCCCTTCATATGATCCAGAAGCATTTGGTCGCTGGTCAGAGCAGTTTGCACGTTTTCTAGGAACTGCTCGCTTCCTAATCTTTATGAGCTTCTTTGTGATCTTTTGGGTCGGTTGGAATGCTCTCTCTCCTGGTAATTTGCGATGGGATCAGTATCCATTTATCTTTCTAACACTTTTGCTCTCATTGCAGGCTTCATATGCAGCACCACTGATCTTGCTTGCACAAAATCGACAAGCCGATCGTGATCGGATTCAAGGCAATGAGGATCGTGCTCGGGATGAGCGAAATGTTGCAGATACAGAGTACCTAGCTCGGGAGTTAGCAAGCCTTCGAACCGCTATTTCAGATTTAGCAACCCGTGACTTTCTTCGTTCTGAAATCAGTGATGCGATGGATGAGCTGCTTAAGAAGTTAAAGGATTCAAAAGATTCTAAGGATTCCAAATAATCTAAGGAATCTAAGGAATCTATTGGTTGTTAAGTACTAACCCCAAGTCGCACACCAACCAATGATTTTGGACGAATAATTACCTTATCTAAAATACTGTTAAATGTGGCAAAGACGGATTCATCTGAAAGCACCAATGGATTACCCGCATCCCCGCCCTCACGTAGTTGAGAGTTAAATGCCACCTTTGCTAGTAAAGGAACATCTGCTCCTACCAACTCACTTAAACGCTTTGCAGTCTCTTCACCGCCGCCACTTCCAAATATGGAGATAGCCTCACCACACTTACTGCAACTGGTATCAGACATATTTTCAATTACACCAATTACTGGTTGCTTCATCTGATGCGCAATTCGGCCAGCACGTTCGGCCACTTCTGCTGCTGCAATTTGTGGTGTAGTAACCACAACAATTTCACTAGTTGGAATTAATTGACCTAATGAGATTGCAATATCACCAGTACCTGGTGGCAGATCTAGCAGTAGAAGATCAAGATCGCCCCAATAGGCATCACTTAACAACTGCTCTAAAACTCGGTGAAGTAATGGACCTCGGTAGGCAACTGGATCTGATCGCTCTGGCTTGAACATCTCCATCGATACAACCTTCACGCCATACTTTTCAACTGGTATAAATGTTTGATCAATTGCAGTTGGTCGCTGACCAAGGATTCCCATCAATCTAGGAACTGAATGTCCATAAACATCGGCATCTAAAATTCCTACCTTTAATCCTCGCTTTGCAGCTGCAACAGCTAAATTAACAGTGACCGATGATTTACCTACTCCACCTTTACCAGATGCAATACCAAGGACTCTGGTCAATGAATCTGGTTGTGCAAATGGTATAAATTTTTCGCGGCCGCCACGAATCAGCTTCTTTACATTATTTCGTTGTTCCTCACTCATTACACCAAATACAATTTCAACTGATTTGATCTCAGAGATATCAGCTAACGCCCCAGAAATATCTGCTTGTAATCGATCCTTCATTGGACAGCCAACGATTGTTAGTAATATTCCTAGTTTAGCCACACCATCTTTAAACTCTACGCTGTCAACCATTCCAAGTTCAGTTAACGGTTTATGTAGCTCTGGATCATTAACCTTTGATAATGCTTGATTTATATACTCAATTATTTTCATAAGATATCTGGATCAATCTTGGGAGCTGGTTTCTCTTCTGTCTTATCCATAACATCCCCGATGGTTTTTTTAATAAAGGTTCGCGGATTTAAATCCTTGACCTGTAAATCCTCATAACCCGGCCCTAAATTACTTTTTAACTCATTGGTTGCATTTTGCGCCAAATTCTTTAGCTTGTGTAGGTACCTCGCGGCATCTGCGGCAATTGATGGCATGCGATCTGGGCCCATTAAAATTAAACCAATTACTGCAAGCCCAAGAATTTCACCGCCACCGATATTAAACATGATCTACCTCTTCGATGCGATCAAAGTAACTGTTACTTCACGGGTAATTGCATTTCGCTTAAACTTAATTGTAACTTTATCGCCAACATTCTTAGAGCGAATAGCAACAATTAGCTCATCTGAGTTTTGAACCTCTTTGCCGTTGATCTCTGTAATTAAATCTCCTGCTTTTAATCCCGCTTTAGCGGCTGGGCCATTTGGGGTAACACCATTACCTTCAGATGAGATTAACGCGCCAACACCGGTGTAACGAGAATCAACAGAGATTCCCATAATTGGATAGGTTGCAGATCCAGTAGTAATTAATTGTTCTGCAGTCTTCTTTGCCTGATTAATTGGAATCGCAAAGCCCAATCCAATTGATCCAGATTGTGCGCCAATTGATCTACCGAGGGTAGCGATTGCTGAGTTCACGCCAATTACCGCACCTGTTGCATCAACAAGTGGTCCGCCAGAGTTTCCTGGATTAATTGCAGCATCTGTTTGAAGTGCATTAATAAATGAGCTATCACCAAATCCTGAGCCCGTTGTTACTGCTCGATTCTTGGCGCTGAGAATTCCTGAAGTAACAGTTCCTGCTAAACCAAGTGGTGATCCAATTGCAATTACCGCATCTCCAACTTGAGCCTTATCGCTATCACCTAATTGCAAGGTGGGCGCCCCAGTTACATTTATCTTTAATACCGCTAAATCATAAGAGCTATCTCGACCAACAATGGTTGCGGTGTATTTAGTACCGGTTGAAATAGCGACGGTAATTCTGCCTCGATTAGCAGCTGCCTCTACAACATGGTTGTTAGTTAACACAAAGCCATCACTGCTTAAGAAAAATCCAGAGCCAGTGCCAGAATCGCCACCAGCATCTACAGAGATTGAAACTACACCTGGAATTACACGAGATGCTAAACCAGCAATGGAGCCGGGAGCTCGTTCTACAACATTTTCAGTACTTACAAAATTTCCAGAAATATTTGATGATGTTGTGCGACCAATAGTGGCGCCGACTCCACCTGCGATTAAGGCAATTACAACTGAGGTAACAATGAAAAAGGAGTTACTTTGATTTTTAACTGAGCGCTTTACAACAGAGGTGGTACCTGGCTGCCACCATGGAACATTGGGCAGATCACCAGGAGATGGAAGTTGAGAGCTCATTTAAGTAAGTTTATTGGCAAGTAATATGCCTGCGCCAATTGGAATTACGGTAGAACTCCATCTGGCATCCTCTTTAATAACTTTAATTGCATCTCGGCGAGAGATGCTCTCTGGATCACGTTGCGTAGAGTCGGCAACCTTGCCGCCACTTAACGCATGATCAATTACTAGTAAGCCACCAGGTCGAAGTAAACGATATGACTCTTGAACTACCTCAAAAAGATCCATGCCATCTCTGGTAATTACTACTTCATAAGAGTTATCAGCCAACTTTCCAATAACATCAATTAGGTTCCCAGTAATTATTCGATACTTAGTTGATGGAATATCAGCCTCTTCAAAAACAGTTCGTGCGATTTTGGAGTGCTCACGCTCTGCATCAATTGTGGTTAGTACACCATCATTTGGTAATCCCTGCAGTACCCAAAGTCCACTAACACCAGAGCTAGTTCC
>WLHY01000078.1 GCA_009702465.1 Actinomycetota bacterium | reverse complement strand
TGCGCCAGGCCCAAGTTGGTGAGCCTCGTCAATTATGTAAATCTTGTAACGACTTTGCACTGGTGCAAAGAAAGCTTTGTCGCGAAGATCGCGTGCATCATCTACGAGACCATGTGTTGCTGCATCTAATTCAATAACATCAATGGATCCTGGACCATTAGCAACTAAATCTGTGCAAGATTGGCATAGACCACATGGTGTTGGAGTTGGACCTTTTTCGCAATTTAATGATCGCGCCATAATGCGAGCGCTGGATGTTTTTCCGCAACCACGAGGTCCGCTGAATAAATAAGCGTGGTGAATCTTTCCTGATTGCAATGCATTTGAAAGTGGAGTTGTTACATGCTCTTGCCCAATTACATCGGCAAAGATTGAGGGGCGGTACTTGCGATACAACGCTAGTGACATCATCTCCCCTTCATTTATTTACAGAATTCTTATTTAATTTAGGATCCCCCGCACACCCATTAGAGCGGGCCTACCCTTGCTGCATTCCTGCCCTGGGGGGTTCAGCACGTTAATGCCGCACGGAGGATCTGCGGTGAATCATAGTAAGTACCACCGATAAGGTTCTCCCGCAGCAATCTATTGCGAGGTTGTTGCCTGGAGGATTCGCATAGCGGCCGAGTGCGCACGCTTGGAAAGCGTGTATAGGGAAACCTATCGAGGGTTCAAATCCCTCATCCTCCGCTAAAAATGCTATTTCCTCTGACAGCACAACTTCTACAGATTCCATATCAGCAACGTGTTTATGCCACTGATTCCCTCTTGAGAAATTTAATAGTTATCCCGATTAGTTTGACCCTGTGCTTCTGAAGACTAAACGATACGGATAAATAAAACATCCTCATGAGAATTAATATTCGGTTCCCAGAGGGGTATAAAGCCAAATCGGTGTAAGTAACTTTTTAATTCAAAATAATTTGTGCCTCCAATATATATATTGCTAGTGCTTACCTCAGCCATAATCGAAAGCACACCCCCAAGCAGTTTCTCTGCTCCTTGTAGGACTTGTAATTCGGCACCTTGAGCGTCAATAATCCAATTTGGATAAAGCTGAATTTCTCTTTCAGTGAACAAGCTATCCAGTCTTCTCATTTCTATCTCAATGCTTTCATTCATTTTCAGTCCTTTAAACCCGTTATCTTCTGTTAATTCATAGATAGAGGATGAGGAACCTTCGTTATTTGCCAAATAGAAGTTAACGATTTTTTTATCTTGATTACCAAGTAGGTAATTATGAGCTATTTGCTTTGGAAAACTAGAGATGTTGTTTTGTAGTATTTTATAAAATTCAGGTACAGCCTCAATCCAACACACATTTAGGTTTAAACTTTGATAATGATTTCGTTCTTCTCCAAAATGCGCACCCACGTGCAAAACTCCTGTTTTTGATAAAAGAATTTTATTGTGAATGAATTCTTTTGTATGATGAGGGAATAATAGATTGTTAGAGGATGTAATACCTATTTCAAATTTCTTAAGTATAAACTTGATTAACCTAATTAGTTGTAATCGAAACATGAGAAAGTATAACCGAAAAGAGAACATACTATGCAGATGTTTAAGTTGAAAAGCCATTTCTATATTCCGATGTATTTAGTTTCCAAAAACTCATGAATTCCATCAAAACCACCTTCGCGGCCTAATCCACTTTGTTTTACGCCACCAAATGGCGCCGCAGGATCTGAGATAACCCCACGGTTAATAGCAACCATTCCAGCCTGTAATGCTTCAGCTGTTTTAATTGCACGGCCACTTTCGCCTGAGTAAACATAAGCAATTAATCCATACTCTGTTGCATTTGCTAACTCAATCGCCTCTTCATCTGACTCAATGACAACAATCGGTGCAACCGGCCCAAAGACCTCTTGTTGCAAAATTGGGTTATCTTTTTTAACGGTTAATACAGTTGCTGGGTAAAAAGCACCCGTTCCTTCTGGAGTTTTTCCACCAGTCTCTGCTTTTGCGCCTGCAGAAAGAGATGAATCAACAAGCTCTGCAATTTTATTGCGCTCTTTAATTGAGACACTTGCACCTAATTGCGCGCCATCTGACAACCCCGGAGCCATCTTTAATCCACTCATAGCTTTGGTTAACTTACTTGTGAACTCACTAGCAATCTCTTTGGCAACATAAAAGCGATTCGCGGCGGTACAGGCAGCACCACCATTTCGCATCTTGGCCAGCATCGCACCACTTACTGCATCATCAACATTTGCATCTGACAGAACTAAAAATGGTGCGTTTCCGCCAAGCTCCATGCTGCAACGAATAACTCGATCTGCTGCCTCTTTAAGGAGAACTTTTCCAACCTCTGTTGATCCAGTGAAGGATAAATTAAGTACACGTGGATCTTTTAAAATCTTTGCAATTGCCGGTCCAGTTGGAGTTGGCAGAATTAGATTTACAACACCAGCAGGCACACCTGCTCGATCTAAAATATCAACTATTGCAAGTGCAGTAAGTGGAGTCTCACCGGCTGGTTTTAAAATTACGGTGCAACCTGCAGCAAGTGCTGGTCCAATCTTTCGAGTTGCCATTGCGGCTGGAAAGTTCCATGGAGTAATCAAAAGAGAAACACCAATTGGTTGATGTGTTACCAGAATTCGTTTGTCACCACTGGGCGCTGTGCGGAAGTCACCACTGATACGAACTGCCTCTTCAGAGAACCATCGAAAGAATTCGGCTGCGTAGAGAATCTCACCTTTGGCATCACTTAATACTTTGCCATTTTCCATCGAAACAATCTTTGCTAAGTGATCTGCCTCTGCCACCATAATTTCAAAAGCTTTACGTAGAATTTCAGCACGTACACGGGGTGCAGTTTTTGACCAAGTTTTAAACGCTTTATCTGCAGCATCGATCGCTGCTAAACACTCGGCATCGCCAGCTGTTTGAACCTCAGCAATTACTGATTCATTGCTGGGATCTGTAACTGGTAATTTGCCTGAGCCATTGACCCATTTACCATCTATAAAAAGTTGAGTTTTTAACTGCATAAAGGTCAGCATACTCGCAGGTTTACGCTTAAAAAAATTAAGGATTTCGGGCGTATACTTAATCATTCAAAGCCGTTCTAAAATGCATATTTGGAGAGTGTTTTTAATTGCCTAAGTCCTGGACTGATAATGCACCAGTACCAAAAGTGCTTAAAGAGCATGCGCACCTTAAGGATCCATTCTCTTACAAAATTAAAAGAAAATTACTGGGTAATCCGCTAAACCGTCACACCCTTAGCCACCAAAGGTTAACCAAACGTCATGGCCTAGGTGTTTTATCTTCAGATTGTATTTCATCCTCAGCCTACGGATCTGAGCAAATTTTATTGGCATTAGTGCCAGCTTTTGGTTTAGCAGCATTCGCCATGTTGATGCCAATGACTGGCATTGTTTTATTTATTTTATTAGTTGTAACCCTGTCATACCGAAATGTTATTTCGGTTTACACAAAAGTCGGTGGTGCATACATAGTTTCTCGAGATAACTTTGGACCAGTTGTCGCGCAAATTGCTGCCGTTGCATTGATGTTGGATTACATCGTTACCCTAGCAATTCAATCAGCTGCAGGAGTGGCTGCGATTATTTCAACCTTCCCTGAATTATCTCCTTGGAAAATTCATATGACCTTAGCAATTATCTCGTTGCTGACTTACGGAAATCTTCGCGGTGTAAAAGAGGCTGGTAAAGCATTTGCTCTGCCAACTTATTTATTTGTTGGTTCAATGGCAATAGTTTTTATAGTTGGTATTTATCGGCAATTAAGTGGCACCTTGCCAGTTCTAGATGTTAATCAACCAGGAGCGGTCGAGATTGGCCAATCACAAGGATTGTTAACCTTTGCAGCGGTATTTATTTTGCTGCGTGCATTTGCAAATGGTGGTTCCTCTTTGACAGGACTTGAAGCGATCTCAGATGGTGTTGCTTTGTTTAAAGAGCCAGCACATGTTAACGCCCGTCGAACATTAGTAATTATGAGCACCATTCTGGGCTCATTGGTTTTAGGTGTTTCCTACTTTGCTCACAAAATCTATGCGATGCCATATGAATCTGGAACACCAACAGTAATTTCTCAGATAGCCAAAACAATATTAGGTGATAGCGGAGTAGGCAGCGCGTTTTTTATCGTAGTTCAAGCTGCAACTATGTTGATCTTATTTGCCGGCGCAAACACAACATATAGTGCATTTCCATTAGTAGTTAACTTTGTTGCAACCGATGGCTACCTGCCTAGATGGCTGACAAAACGAGGCCACAAGTTAAATTTCTCAAATGGAATTATTCTCTTAACCGCTTCTGCGATGATTTTAGTTGTAGTAACCGGAGCATCAGTTGAACATCTAGTTGCCTATTACGCACTTGGAGTATTTACTGCTTTTACTCTTTCTGGTTTAGGCATGGCAAAGCATGCATCCACCCACAGAGATAAAGGATGGCGAGTTAAATTTTTTATCAATGGCTTATCTGGTGGTATCTCACTACTAGTAGTTCTGATTTTTGCTGTAGTTAAATTCAATCAAGGTGCTTGGGTTGTAATTGTGGTAACTC
>WLHY01000077.1 GCA_009702465.1 Actinomycetota bacterium | reverse complement strand
ATTGAAAGTTTGTTTAAAATTAAAAGAAATATGACTGAAGTAAAATGAGCATTGCCACCTACCTAATAATATTGATGATGCTCACCCTTTCCGCATCCGTCTTAAGGATTAAATTCAAACAAGAGGCATTAATTCGAGCCAGAAACAACGCCTTACCAGAGGTAATTGAACTCATAATCTCTGGTTTGCAATCTGGCATGTCAATATCAGAAACCCTGGAGAGTTTAGGAAATGTAGGTCCAAAGTGTGTACAGATAGATTTTAAAAGCTTTGCCACAAAGATGAGAGCGGGCGGTGAGTTTCAATTAGAGATTGAGAGATTAAAAGATCAATTCAGCGATGCAAATGCTGATCAATTATTTGAAACCTTGATATACGCAAATGCATTCGGCGGCAGAAACACAATAAAAATCCTGCACGAGCTAGCTGACTTTTTGGCTGAAGATATTGCAATTCGATCTGAAATCATGGCTAGATTTGGCTGGATTAAAAACTCTGCGATTTTGGCTGCGATTGCCCCTTGGCTATTGCTGCTAATCCTGCGAACTCAGGAGAGTGCACGAATTGCTTATCAGCAGAGCACTGGTCAAATATTTCTTCTAACCGGGGTATTCACTTCGATAATCGCCTACTTTTGGATGCAGAAGATTGCCCAACTACCTAAATCTAAGCGAATCTTCGTGCCAGATAAAAATAAAGTGAAAGCGCCATGAGCCGAATTAATTTATATATTCTCCTTTTAATTGGACCGATTACCCTCTACTCATTGTTCATAATCAAAAATGAATTACTTCGAATTTTATCAATTTCAAATTACACCAAACAGCAAGTGTATTTAACAAAAATACTAAAGGTAGTTACTAGATCTCAGATAAATCAGGCAGAGTTAAATCAAGAGTTATCAAAGATGTTACAAATGCTAGCAATTATGATTTCAGCTGGCGAAAGCTCTGTTGCTGCCCTTAAATACATCAGCGAAAGGAGCAGTGGAAGATTGACCGCTCTAATCAAAGCAAGCCTAGATAATTACAAGAATAATGGTAATTTATTTAGTACTTTAGAGTATCTATCTTCAGCCACTAACTCCGCTCAAGTCCGGAGATTACTCAACGCAGTCAGGGTCTCATCTGAACGTGGTTCTCCGATACTTGATACCTTACAAAATCAGGTGCGCTCACTAAACAAAGAGATCAAGGTGAATCTCTTAAACAAGGCTGGAAAAAGTGAGATTGCACTTCTTGTACCTGTTGTATTCCTGATTCTTCCTACCTCGATTCTCTTTGCAGTATGGCCATCAATTTATGGTCTAAGCAACTCTGGATATTGAACTTATCCACAGAGTCTTGAAGTTTAAATCTCAGTTAATAGCGAAGTGGATACCTTTTATCCCTGGACAAATTGATACAGAAAATATTTTTTGGTTCTAGCGAATAGATCTAAAAGGTTCAATAGTTAGCAGGAATAAGAGAAAAGGGAGAAGTGATCATATGAAAGAGAAGTGTTTAGCAAAGACGATCGATCTTAATTTGATGATTCAAAGACAGTTTAATAATCTATCAAAATCAACATCATTTCTTAATCGAAAGAGTCGTGGCGATGTTCCAGGATGGGTTCTAGTTGTATTAATGACCACCGCTTTGGTGACTGGAATTTGGTCGATTGCAGCGCCAAAACTTACAACAATTTTGAGAAACTCATTAGATGCAATGGGTGGAATCAAATAATAGAGAATGGATTATTTTAGAGTCCGCAAATTATCTTTATCGTTTTCAAGTAAAGGAAATGTTGAATCTTTCCTAACCATACTTCCCCAGGTTGTGATTTTCTTAATCTCTCTGCAATTACTGTTCCTCTCTATGAATAGAAATATCGGTGGATATCTGGATCAAAAGAAGATATCTGAGTCTGCAATTCAAAGAAGCAAAGGCGGTAATGAAGATTACGAGAGATTATCGATGATTGGTGGGGGTGAGCTTTTGATTAGGAATCGAGAGGTGAATCAGCAAAATTTACTCAGCTTCTTCTGGCCCAGCAAGGTAAAGCTCCTTTCAATTGTTGTTGATGAATCAAGCATTCAATAAAAAATTACCATGAAGCCAGGTATTTTGTTTAGAAGCACACGAGGTTCAGCGATATCAGAGTTCTTGGTTTTCACCCTACCTTTTTTTACAGCACTCCTTTTTATGGTGGTTTTAGTAAATGATAAAACTATGGCTATAAGTGAGGCCAAGAATCTTGCTCGTCAATCTGTTCGAGCATTTGTTACCAGCCCTTCAAATGAGTTGGCACAGGCTAGGGCTTATCAAGTAATTGATCTATATCAAAGCAGGTTAAGTGATGGCGAAAAATTCAAGCGGAAGATAGCGATGACAATTAATTGTTCAGAATCACCATGTTTAGTCAAAGGCGGAAAAGTTACTGTTCAAATTAAAGTAAGTGCAAATGGTTTAAGTGGATTAACCTCAGATGTAGTTGCAGAGGCTAGCGAGTTTGTTGATCTATGGCGCTAATGCGATTTGAATCAAAAGGATCTTTAATTCCACTTTCATTTGGATTCTTTCTCATCTCCCTGACTTTAATCTTCATCTCTATTAACATTGGTTCTGCATATTCAACAAAGAGAGAGCTAATCAATGTTGGCGAGTCGGCAATTCAGCGATCAGCTCATGAAATAGATAAAATCGCCTATTATCTCGAGGTAAATCGATTTACTTTTGAAAAGCGAATTCCAATCGATTGTAATCAAGCCAAATCTGTATTTATGAACTCGATATCAAACTCAACCGTATCTGGTAAGGAGATAAAGGTTATTAACTTTGATTGCAATATCTTCGAAGTAAAGGCAGAGATATCTATTACAGGTAAACTGCCAATTGACATACCTTTTCAAGGTATGAGTAATCCGAAAACAATCGAAATAAGTGCAACCGTTGGCGCTAACTCGCCATATCAACTGCCTTAGCATTACTCTTTGCGAATGGCCGCACGTGAATATGCAGATGAAATCGCAAAGATAAATATAACTTTGCAATCAATTGAACAGGTATTGAATCTACCTAAGTTAATTGAGTTAGCGGCAGATTTAGAAGCCCAAGCTAGTGTGCCAAATCTTTGGGATGATCCAGAAAAAGCCCAGGTAGTAACCTCAAAATTATCAAGAGCACAATCAACGATAAATAAAATTCAAGGCATCCGTACTCGACTAGATGATCTACCGGTAATGATTGAACTAGCAGATGCCGAAGCAGATAAAGCGGCGGCGTATAAAGATATTGATTTAGAGTTAGATAACTTAACTAAAACAATAAATGATTTAGAGGTTCAAACATTACTTAGCGGAGAATATGATGATCGTGATGCCTTAATGACTATTCGTTCAGAGGCTGGTGGTGTTGAAGCTGCTGATTGGGCAGAGATGTTGATGCGTATGTACTTAAGATTTTGTGAGCGTCACTCATACAAGACCGATGTTTTAGAAACCTCATATGCCGAAGAGGCGGGAATTAAATCAACCACCTTTCGAATCTCAGCCCCTTATGCATATGGTCGCCTATCGGTTGAACAGGGAACCCACCGCTTAGTCCGCATCTCACCATTTGATTCACAATCTCGCCGGCACACATCCTTTGCAGGTGTTGAAGTTGTTCCAGTTGTTGAACAGAGTGATCATATTGAGATTGATGAAAAGGATTTAAGGGTTGATGTTTATCGCTCCTCAGGTCCTGGTGGTCAAGGAGTTAACACAACAGATTCTGCAGTTCGAATTACACATTTACCTTCCGGCATTGTTGTCTCTTGCCAAAATGAGCGTTCGCAAATTCAAAATAAAGCAACTGCGATGGCGGTTTTGCAATCAAAGTTGTTAGAACGACGTCGCCAAGAAGAACGAGCAAAGATGGATGCCTTAAAGGGTGATAACTCTGGTTCATGGGGAAATCAAATGCGTTCATATGTCTTAGCGCCTTATCAAATGGTGAAGGATCTAAGAACTGATTTTGAAGTTGGAAATCCATCAGCGGTGCTTGATGGGGATCTTGATGGATTTATTGAAGCTGGAATCAAGTGGCGAAAAAGCCGCGATTAATTTCACATATTTAAATTCACAGGTAAATCACGCACAAAATTCGCGGGTAAATCTCCTTAAATTATTTAAATCGCGTGTAAATCAAGAAATATACCCATTACTTATCTAAACTGGGGGCTTACCGAAATTAGGCTAACGATGGAAATTAGGCTAACTACCGAAAGGCTTAGTTAAGTGATTCGTTTTGAAAATGTATCCAAGATGTATGCCAAGCAGGAGCGGGCTGCATTGGATAGCGTCAACCTTGAAATTACCAAAGGTGAGTTCGCATTCCTAGTTGGTCAATCTGGATCTGGTAAATCAACATTTCTAAGATTAGTGCTGCGCGAAGAGCGACCATCTGCTGGGACTATCCATGTAGCGGGCAAGGATTTAAATACTTTAAAAGCTCATAAGATTCCTGATTTACGCCGCCAAGTTGGCACCGTCTTCCAAGATTTCCGCTTGTTACCAAATAAGACTGTTGCTGAAAATGTT
>WLHY01000076.1 GCA_009702465.1 Actinomycetota bacterium | reverse complement strand
GCTCCAGTTTTTTGTAGAATTTTTACCGCAGTATCAATATAGGTAGCACTAATTTCAGCGTGACCATCAATCCGGCAGATAATCTCATTTGTAGCCGCAGCAATCGCCAGATTTAATGCAGCTGCTGTTTTGCCAGATGGATTTTTAACTAATTTAATTCGTTTATCCTGCGCTGCTAATTGCTGTGCAATTTCATCTGTTTTATCTGATGAAGGTCCAAGCGCCAGAATAACCTCGATCTCACCATCGTACTTCTGTTGAAGGATCGCGGAGATACATGCTGCTAGATCACGCTCTTCATTAAGAATTGGTAGAACTACTGATACCGAAGGATTTGTACCTTTACTCATATCTTGGTTCATATTGGGCTCATCATAACTTTCTACAGAGAAATTACCGAGTTTTAATCTAGAATGCAGAAGTGAAATCCACTCGAGGTATCAAATTTTTGAGGATTATTTCCCTTGCCACCTTGGCGGTTTCAGCAATAAGCGCACTTGCCTTTGGCACCGTCTCTGCATCAATTGAAAAGATTGATGCCTTTACCGGACTGAATAATCGTCCGGAAAAAGCCTCCTCTGCCATTAATTATTTAATTGTTGGTTCAGATACCAGAGAGGGATTAAGTAAAGCGGAGTTAAAGGCGCTTCGAGTTGGCTCTGTAAAAAGCGCGGCTGGTAAGAGATCTGACACGATGATGTTGATTCATATCTCAAAAGCTCGAGATAAAGCGGTGATTGTTTCCATACCCCGAGACTCTTTTGCATTAATTCCAGAGCATAAAAATAATCAAGGAAAATTAATTCCAGCGGCCTACTCAAAAATTAACTCCGCATATAACTGGGGTGGGGCTCCACTTTTAATTGAAGCCTTTGAAAATATGAGTGATTTAAAGATTGATCATTATGTTGAAGTAAATTTTGCCGGTTTTGCAGATGTGGTCGACTCTCTTGGTGGCATTCAAGTTTGTACAAAGAAAGATATCAATGATTCTAAGAGCCATTTAGTACTACCAGCGGGCGTGCATACTCTAAATGGAATTGATTCGTTGAAGTTTGTTCGTACCCGTGAGTTTGATGGACTTGGTGATATTGGCAGAATGCAACGTCAGCAACAATTTGTTAGTGCTGTACTTCGTAAAGCTACAAGTGCTGGTGTTCTTTTAAATCCAGTCACAATGGTTAACTTTGTTAACTCATCCTTATCAGCCGTAACTACCGATTCTGGTCTGAAAAGTGATGATTTAATAACCTTAGCCAGACAAATGAAATCACTCTCGACTTCAAAGGTGCGAACCTTAACTGTTCCGCTATCAGATCTTTACTACAACTCAAATGGAGTAACTGCATCTGTTTTGTGGGATCCAGTATTAGCACCTGAACTGTGGCAAAGATTGAAGGAGGATCGGGCGGTAATTGATGAGGTAACCCCTTCTCCTTCACCATCTGCAACATCTACTGCGGCTCCAATAATTGTTGATAAGTTCAAAACCAAAACTGCAGCTGATGACCCTTGTAAGTAGGTAGGCTGATCTCCATGAGTTTAAAGCTTTCGGTTATTGGTACCGGCTACCTTGGTGCAACTCACGCTGCATGTATGGCGAGCTTAGGTTTTGAGGTAATTGGAGTTGATGTTGATCCAGCCAAGATAGATCTACTTTCACAGGGCAAGGTACCTTTTTATGAGCCAGATTTAGAGGATCTCCTTGCTGAACAAATAAAATCTGGCAGATTAAAATTTAGTAAAAATATATCTGATATTGCAGATTGTGATGTGCACTTTATTTGCGTTGGTACACCACAAGTTAAAAATGGTATTGCAGCTGATTTAACATATGTAAATGCAGCACTAGAAAGTGTTGCACCGATCATTAAAGCAGGCTCACTAGTTGTCGGAAAATCAACTGTGCCGGTTGGAACCGCCGCTAGGTTGCGGGATCGATTGATTGAGGTAAATCCAAAAACAGATTTAGCTTGGAATCCAGAGTTTTTACGAGAAGGTTTTGCAGTTGAAGATACATTGCGGCCAAATCGCCTAGTTGTTGGCACAAATAGTGATCAAGCAGAGGCGACTTTAAAAAAGGTTTATGCTCAAAACTTAGCGGAGGGAACTCCTTGGGTTCGGGCCGATCTACCAACCTCTGAATTGGTAAAGGTGGCAGCTAACTCATTTTTAGCTACCAAGATCTCATTTATTAATGCGATGGCAGAGATCTGTGAGGCAGCTGGTGGTGATGTAACAGTTTTGGCTAAGGCGATTGGTTATGACCCACGAATTGGAAATAGATTTTTACAAGCTGGTATTGGTTTTGGCGGTGGCTGTCTACCAAAGGATATTCGTGCATTTATGGCAAGAGCAGAGGAGCTTGGTGCTCAACAAGCACTTGAATTCTTAAAGGAGATCGATTCAATTAACTTAAGAGCAAGGCAGCGAATCATCGAGTTGGTTCGTAAGGATTTAGTTGATGATTTAAATGGCAAAAAGGTTGCCATCTTAGGTGCGGCCTTTAAACCAGATTCTGATGATGTACGTGACTCCCCAGCACTAGATATTGCAGCACAACTACAAGCAGCTGGTGCGATTGTCACCGTGCATGACCCTAAAGCGATTGCAAATGCACAAAAACGTTTCCCAGCACTTAAATTTGCTGACAGCATTGATGATACTTTCAAGGATGCAGAGATAGTTTTACATCTAACTGAGTGGAAAATTTACCGTGAATTAGATCCGGCAAAGATGAAGTCACTAGTAAAAAGTTCGATCATGATCGATGGCCGTAACGCCCTTGATCGATCAGCCTGGCGGGCTGCTGGTTGGAAGTTTCGCGCCCTTGGTGTTTCAGATAATTCGCAAATTAAATGAGTGATCAAATAGATCAACTGCTTGCCTTAAAAACCTGGGCAGTTGTTGGATTAAGCAATAACCCAGAACGTGCAGCATTTGGTGTAGCTAAATTGTTAATTGAAAAAGGTCACACTGTAATTCCCATTCATCCAAAAGCTGAGCAGGTACATGGGCAGATTGGTTATGCCAAGTTGAGTCAGGTACCAGTAAAGATTGATGTAGTAGATATTTTTGTAAACTCTGAGTTAGCTGGAGCGGTAGTAAATGAGGCGATTGAAGTTGGTGCAAAGGGTGTTTGGCTGCAATTGGATGTAATTGATGCTGGCGCAGTTGCTCGGGCTAAGGATGCTGGATTGTTAGCAGTTATGAATCACTGCCCTGCAATCGAGTACAAAAAGCGAGCTTAATCCTCGATCTCACCGCTGTAATACTGCTGTGCATGAATAATCTCAGTAAGAAGTTTTTCCAGCGAATCACCTGATAATCCAACAATCTTTAATCGTTGATCAAATTTCAATCTTGAGTTACGTGCCATCAGGTGCAGATATGGTCGGTAATCATCACTACTTGGATCGGTTTGCAGTAACCCAGTTACAACAAATTTATCTTGTGACTTACTCTCTCCTAATGGCAGATCTAAAACTGCCCGCAGATACTGCTCGAAGTAATTGGTACTTGAATTAATCTCAGTCGCAAATGCTGATCTTGGATTGAGCCAATTAATACCTTGCAATCTTTGATAATCATCAGCATCAACTATTAATTCGATACCACCAGTTAATCCCAACTCCTCAATCAAATTTAAGGCAGAGATGGCAATTGTGACCGCTTGATCCTCAGCTACACCAGGCGCTGGTGAGATTAATAAATCCTTACTTTGCAATGAGATTGGCCAAATTGCATGCTGCGCATGGGCACTTCTTGCCGCCAAAATTACTAGCTGCTCTGATTTCTCGGCAGATCTTTCAATGGTTGAAATAGCGGTCAGCACCTTGCTCGATGGGTAAATTACGACACCACTTTGTTCAGCTACCTTTATAGCTCCTTGAGAGACCAGTGAAGGCTCAACACAAATCAACTGACAATCTCTACCAAACTCAATTAACTGATCAGCGGAAAATCTCTCGCTACTGCCCTTAATGACAACGCCTAGCCGAGTTGCTGCTTCACTTAACTGTGAAATTGCTAGCGTGGGTGCAATAACACCAATTACTGGGAAGGCCATGTAATAAGGTTACCCGCATAATGGCGAAATTAATTCTGGCATCGGCATCACCATCAAGGCTTCGATTACTTCAAAGCTCTGGCATCTCACCACAAGTATTAGTCAGCGGAGTCGATGAAGAGTCACCCGAGATAACAGCGCTCTCTCCCAGCGAGATGGTTATCGCATTAGCAATTTTAAAGGCACATACTGTGAAGGAGTTAGCACCAGCTGACTCACTAATTCTTGGCTGCGATTCAACCTTTGAATACAACGGTCAATCATTAGGTAAGCCCGAGAGTAGAGAAAATGCAATTGCTAGATGTAAATTGCTAAGTGGCAAGTATGGCTACTTACACACTGGACACTGCCTAATTGATCTAAAGCAAGGTATTGAAGTTACGGAGCGATCAACCGCTAGAGTGCAATTTGCTCAGTTGAGTGAGGCTGAGATTATTGATTATGTAAATACTGAAGAGCCACTTAACCTAGCTGGTGGTTTTTCATTAGATGGATTAAGTGCACCCTT
>WLHY01000075.1 GCA_009702465.1 Actinomycetota bacterium | reverse complement strand
TTTGTTGCTAACTCTCGGATCTCAGCTGCGCCAAGTAGATTGCTCAATTAAAACTGCCCAAAGATTCGCAATGCATTCTCTGAAATTGCTGCAGCCAGATAATCCTCTGATTCACCACGTTCTTGCGCCATCGCACGTAAGGTATTTGGGATTTGAGCTGGTGTATTTAATGCACCGCGATTTGGCATCGGCGCTAAAAATGGTGAATCAGTCTCAATTAACAAAAGCTCAATCGGTACTAACTTAACCGCCTCCCGCAGCTCTGGTGCATTTTTAAATGTTAATGTGCCGGCAAATGAGAGCACATACCCATTAGCGATGCACTCCATGGCCATTTGCGCATCTCCGGAGTAACAATGAAAGATTGTTTTTTCTGGCGCCCCTTCTTCCAGCAAGGTATCTAAAACTGCGCGGTGAGCATCTCTGTCATGAATTACTAATGCCTTGTTATTATCCTTAGCAATCTTTATATGGCGGCGAAAGGAGTATCTCTGTTTTTCTTGTAATTCAGGACCAGTTCTAAAAAAATCTAATCCAGTCTCACCTATTGCGCGAACTCTTGGATGCTTTGCCAACTCCTCGATTACCAATAAATCTTTCTCCAGATCTTCAACAACAGGTGCCTCATTTGGATGCAAGGCTACGGCGGCTAGAACTCTTCCTGGGAAAGCTTCAGCACATTTAACCGACCAGATTGATTGTTCAGCGGAGTATCCAACCTGCACAACTCGATCAACACCAACACTTGCAGCGGTATCTAAAACCTCTTTTATTAATGGTGAATCTGGTTCGCAATTATGAAGTAACTCAAGGTGTGCGTGGGAATCAATCGTTTTTGTTTTCAGTGCAATTGGTAGCGGAGCTATTGGTCGATCAATGTCACGGTTATGGCGATCCGCCATTTACTTATTCTCTTCTAACCTTGGAAATAAAACTGGAGTTTTTGTTACCTTACTTCCGGCAGGTAATTGTCCCCACTTAGCTACCTCTGAAATCTTTTGCTCAGCAATACTGCCAATTGAAGTATTTGCACCAAGTGATTCCCACAATTTTTCAGTGCTCTCGGGCATAACTGGATGTAACAAAACTGCAAGTGCCCGCAAGGCATCTGCGGTGTTGTACAAGATTAAATCTAATTCAGCTTTACGCGCCGGATCCTTAGCAACTTTCCAAGGCTCTGTTTCAGTCACATATCCATTAATTCGTTTACAAAAATCCATGATTGAGTTAATTCCGCCTTGAAAATCAAGGGCACAAATTGCCTCATCCGCGCTTTTTACCGTCTCTGCTAACTGCTTAGCTAGCGATGCTTCAGTTGCAACCGCCGGAATTGTATTTTCACAGTACTTCTCAATCATCGCAATTAATCTTGAAGCTAGATTTCCAAAATCATTAGCTAGCTCACTGGTGTAACGAGCTGACATATCCTCCCAAGAGAATGAGCCATCTGTGCCAAATGGAATAGCCCTAAGGAAGTAGTATCTAAAAGCATCAACACCAAAATCTTTTGTGATATCACTTGGTGCAATTCCAGTTAACTTACTTTTGGACATCTTCTCGCCACCAACTAATAACCAACCATGCGCAAATATCTTCTTTGGAATGGCAACTTTGGCAGCCATTAACATAGCGGGCCAAATAACCGCATGAAATCTAAGAATATCCTTACCAACTAAGTGCACATCAGCTGGCCAAGTTTTTGCAAACTTCTTTCCACCTTCGCTATCTGCATCATCACCCAAACCAACTGCAGTTGCATAATTTAATAAGGCATCAAACCAAACATAAATTACCTGTTTGGTATCCCAAGGAACTGGAATTCCCCAATCAAAGGTAGAGCGAGAGATTGAGAGATCACGTACCTCACCCTCTAAAAATGAGATCACCTCATTGCGCGCACTTGCTGGTTGGCACGCCTCTGGATTTTTCTTGTAATGATTTAGTAACTCTTCGCGGAATGCTGATAACTTAAAAAACCAATTCTCTTCGCTAAGCATCTCAACCGGCTTAGAGTGAATGCGGCACTTACCTTCATCAAGATCTCCAGGTAATTTAAACTCTTCGCAACCGATGCAGTATGGGCCCTCAAACTTTCCAGCATAGATAAAGCCATCATCCTTTAAGCCTTGTAAGAATCTCTGAACCCGTTCCATATGCCTTGATTCAGTAGTACGAATAAAATCATCATTAGCAATATTTAAGTCGCGCCAAACTGGTTTCCAGGAGCTTTCAACCAAGTTATCGCACCACTGTTGAGGTGCAACCTTGTTTGCTTGTGCAGTATTTAAAACTTTTTGACCATGCTCATCAGTTCCAGTTAAAAACCAAACTGCCTCACCTTTTTGTCGGTGCCAACGGGTTAAAACATCGCCAGCTACCGTTGTATATGCATGCCCAATATGTGGTGCATCATTAACATAATAAATTGGCGTTGTTAAATAAAATGACTTTTTATCACCCATGTTCAGATCTTATCGCCACTCTTGTGTGCCACCATGACATCAAAAACAGAGCGCTTTGCAATCCCATAACTCTTTGCAACCTCCGCCATCGCCTCTTTGCGACTCATGCCAGAACTTTCATATCGCAGGACGCTTTCAATAATTGATTTCTGATCGATATCACGCTCTTCCGGGTTGAATCCAGAAACAACCACCGTAATTTCTCCAAGGATCTCTTTGGATTTAGACCATTGCAGTAACTCATCCATCGAGCCACGTACAACCTCTTCATACTGTTTACTCATCTCGCGGCAAATCACAGCCTGCCGATCTGCGCCTAAGGCAGTGATGGCATCTTGCAATGATTCAGTAATGCGATGTGGCGCTTCAAAGTAAATGATCGTACGTGGCTGTTCTACTAACTCGGTAAACCAATTTACTCTTGCTGCTGAAGTACGTGGTGCAAATCCTTCAAAACAAAAACGATCAGTTGGTAAGCCAGATAAAAGTAATGCGGTTGTTACTGCACTTGGTCCCGGTAAAACTTTTATCTTTACATTGTTTTCAATCGCAGCTCTTACCAATCGGTATCCAGGATCACTAACACCTGGCATACCTGCATCGGTGGCAACTAAAACATCCTTATTAGAAACAAGTAATTTAGTTAACTCATCAATTCGTTCGATCTCATTGCCCTCAAAAAAAGAGATGATCTTGCCGCTGTATCGAATACCTAACTCCTGACACAATCTAGAGAATTTACGTGAGTCCTCAGCCGCAATGAACTCAACCTTTTCGATGATTGACTTTAAATTTGCAGAGGCATCAGCTGCATCTCCAATAGGTAAGCCGGCCAGAATTAGCATGAGGTGATTCTCTCAGGTTTTCAATCTGCTTATAGGCTTACGCAGTATGAAGCAGGCAAAAAGGTTTCTTCCCCTTTCATTAATAACAGTTTTTGCCTTAATTCTGCGGCTATGGAATTTAAATAAACCTAGTGGATACATATTTGATGAGATCTACTATGCAAAAAATGCTGCCTCGCTGATTTCAAATGGGGTAGAGCTAAACAATGCTGGTGAAGCTGAATTTGTTGTGCACCCACCACTTGGTAAATGGTTAATTGGCATAGGCATAAAGGTATTTGGAAATAATGAGTTTGGCTGGCGGATTAGCGCAGCGCTGATTGGCACCGTATGTGTTGTTTTAATCTTTCTAATTACCCAACGGTTATTTAACTCATTTTACTTAAGCCATATTGCTGCGCTACTGCTGGCACTTGATGGACTTAATCTTGTGATGTCGCGAATAGCCCTGCTTGATATTTTCCTACTATTTTTTGTTTTACTGATCTTTTACTTTTATCTTGCAAATAATTTTTGGCTGGTAGGGCTCTTTCTCGGTGCTGCCACCAGCGTGAAGTGGAGCGGTGCCTACTTAATCCCGATTTTCTTAATACTTTCAATTAATCTACTTCGGCATAGATTGTTAAAAGAGTATCTAATGCGGATGATTCAATTGACCCTCTTACCACTGGCTATTTACCTAATTAGTTGGAGCGGTTGGTTTAGCAGCAACTTAGGTTGGGGTAGAAATTGGGCTCAATCACAGGGTAATTCGCTGATTCCCGATGTGGTTAGAAGCTTTTGGAATTATCACGCAGAGATTTTAAATTTTCATAGCGGACTTACCGAACCACACTCCTACGCTGCAAATCCATGGAGCTGGTTAATCCTTGGTCGACCAACCTCATTCTTTTATGAATCACCAAAAAATTGTGGAGCAAGTAATTGTTCGCGGGAGATATTGGCCATCGGCACTCCAGTGCTTTGGTGGGCTGGGGCTATCGCAATCGCAGTTTTGATCGGTTTTTGGATCAATAAGCGAGATGCAATTAGCAATTTTATTATTGTTGGTTTAGCGGCCACATACCTGCCTTGGTTTTTGATCCAAGGCCGAACTACCTTCTTCTTCTACTCCGTTGTAATAGCGCCCTTTTTAATATTAGCCTTAATCTATTCATTTAATAAGTTTCTATCAGCTGGATACTCGCACAAGTGGATCAATTTATTTGTGATCCTAGTTTTTGTTAACTTTATCTACTTCTTGCCCGTTTTAATGGGCTTTGAAATTACTTACGCAGAGTGGTTAAGAAGAATGTGGTTACCGAGCTGGATTTAACTTACTCATTTACCGCTTGATTTTCCCGCTCTTCAACACTTACCTGATCAAATATCTCATCGCGTGAGCTAGGAATTACTTGCGCTTGCTCCTGCTTTG
>WLHY01000074.1 GCA_009702465.1 Actinomycetota bacterium | reverse complement strand
GCATCCAGTCGCAATTCTTATCTGTGTAGGAGTTCTTACCTACTCTTGGATCGGTAAATACCGTGGCAGTTTAAAGTGGCGAGATAGAGTGATTTCCTAATGGCAAAGATTGCAGTAATTGGTGCAGGTATCGGCGGATTAAGTGTTGCTGCTCGATTGGCTAAAGCTGGCCATACTGTTGAAATTTATGAGGCCTCCGATCGAAGTGGTGGCAAATGTCGAACTGAATGGTTTGGTGATTATGGATTTGATACTGGTCCATCTCTACTAACCATTCCTGCGGTTTATCGTGATTTGTTTATAAAGACTGGTAAAAGATTAGAGCACACCTTAGATGTAAAGCCGGTGGATCCCGCCTTTACCTACAACTTTGCAGATGGTCAGCGGGTGACATTTGCAAATTTATCAAACCCAAAGACCTACCTAGAGATTGAAAAATCCTTTGGTAAGGATGCTGCTAGTCAATGGCGAGCATTAATGGATCGCGCAGATGCAATGTGGGAGGTCTCTCGTGAACCATTTGTTGAATCAGAGTTAAAATCAATTTGGTCATTAGTCAAAAGCAAAAACTTTCTTAGGGATCTGCGAATCATCGCCCCATTTTCTACACTTAGAGCGCTAAGTAAAAAGTATAAGTTGCATCCAAATCTTGCGATGATCGTGGATAGATACGCCACCTATACCGGAAGTGATCCAAGGCGGGCCCCTGCGGTACTGCTCACCATTGCATATGTTGAAGCTGCCTTTGGCGCCTGGCACATCACTGGCGGTATTGGAAGTTTATCTAAAGCGTTAGAACAGCGGTGTCTTGAACTTGGCGTGAACATTCACTTAAAAAGTAAGGTAGCCAAAATTAATGTGGTCAATGAAAGTGCAACTGGCTTAACACTTGAGAGTGGCCAAATTATTGATGCAGATTTAGTGGTGGCAAATGCCGATGCAGAGCTGGTCTACAACCAACTAGTAGATGCGGGCGTAAAGAGTGCAAAGCGGGAGCGAAGCAAGTTGAAGCGAGCCAGTAAATCATTATCTGGTTTCTCATTGCTACTTGGCTTAGATAACACAAAGGGTGACGCGGTAGAGCTTTCCCATCACAATATATTTTTTCCAAAAGATTATGATGCCGAGTTTGATCAAATCTTTGATCAAAAGATTGCAGTATCTGATCCAACAATCTATGTCTGCGCACCCAAGGATTCCACAATGGTCAAGGGCACTAATAAGGAGTCCTGGTTTGTATTGGTAAATGCACCTAGGCATGATCCAAAAAATGGAATGGATTGGCGCACGGGCGGGGCTGAGTATGCTCAAATGTTAATTAAAAAATTGGATGCACTTGGTTTAAATGTTTCATCAAGATTGGATCTGTTGGAGTTTCGCACTCCCCTTGATTTAGAAAATTACGCTTTAGCGCCAGGTGGCTCTATTTATGGAACTTCAAGTAACTCAGCTAGTAGTGCCTTTTTAAGAGCTAGCAACCGTTCAAATGTAAAAAATTTATACTGTGTTGGCGGTTCATCTCATCCAGGTGGTGGCTTGCCATTGGTTGGGATTAGTGCCGAGATCGTTGCGCAGATGATCGGAAAGGCTTAACCCAACCTCTTGTAAGCAAAGCGTGAGATCGTAAGAAAGCTAAAGCTTTGTAAAATTAACCACAGCGCAGCTAAAAAGTTAATGATCTGCAGATCAATAGTAAATGCTATTAAAGATACAAATAAAATTGAGGCTCGAACCGGCCGCTCTGCAATTGTTACGACTCCGACTTCAGTTAGACCTAAGCCACCTGCTCTGGCTCTTAAATACTCTTGGGCAAAGGCCAGAATTGCCGCACCAATAACAATGTACTCATTACCGCCAATGCTGATAAAGGTAAGTACCCAAAATACTTCGGTAGTGCGATCTAAAATTGAATCTAGTGCCGCTCCCCATTTACTAGCCTTGTTAGTAATTATTGCCAAACTGCCATCAATACCATCGCAAAGCAGCGATGCAACTAACAAGCCGATCGCCCAAGGGCTTTGTGCATTTAGGTAAAGTGCAATACCAAAAATTAATCCCGCGATACTTAACATATTTGGGGTGACTCTTAATTTAGCCAATGGTCTTACTAAGTAATACGAGATAGTCAGCCAACCTTTAACGATGCCAGATATTTGCGCATCTCCATGTAATTTGCTCCAGGCTTGAAAGAAGTTTGCTTTAATCATTTTTAATTAAACCTAGATTCTGAGCAATCTCAATTGTCGATTGCGCAGAGTTCATTGTGTAAAAATGAATACCTGGTGCGCCACGTCGCAGCAACTCTGCTCCTAAATTTGTTGCTAATTCAACTCCTAGCTTTCTTGTGGCATCAGCATCATCAGCTACCTTTGCGAATTTTTCAGCGATATCATCAGGTACCTGCATGCCACTTAATTGCACCATTCGATTTAATTGCTTTACATTGGTAATTGGTAAAATTCCAGCAATTACAGGTAAGGATGAGTTTGTAGCCGCTAACTTATCTACGATCGCCTGCCACTTATCTATTTCAAAGAAAAATTGTGTGGTTGCAAAGGAGGCGCCGGCCCGCTCCTTTGCCAATAAGACCGTGATGTCCTTTGCTAAATCATGATTTGATGCTGGATGGCCATCTGGATATGCACCTACTCCAACCTTAAATCCCATTTCAACGGCAATCTCAACCAACTCTTGTGCGTAATTTAAGCCACCTGGCGTTGGCTCCCATGGTGCGGTTGGTCCACCAACTGGATCTCCACGAAGTGCCAAAATACTTTTGATGCCGGAGTTTTTAAATTGATTTAAGATTTGGATTAACTCATCCTTGCTTGAACCAACACATGTTAGGTGTGCAACTGTTGGTATCTGGGTTCGCTTTGTTATCTCTGAGGTAACGCGAATAGTTCTATCTCTAGTTGATCCGCCGGCACCATAAGTAACCGATACAAAATCTGGCGCCAGTGGGGCGAGCTCAGATAAGGCCAGCCACAATCTCTGCTCGCCCGCCTCATCTTTAGGCGGAAAGAACTCCAGAGAGAAGGAGGTGGCCCGTAGTTTTGTGCCCATGGTAAGCAGGGTACCGTTGCGCTGTGAGTTTTTCGCCATCATCTGATCCAGTTGCCGATATCAATTTTCTTCGCAATGAGATAAACCATGCATTGGGTCAGTTTATTAAGGATGAGAACCGAGATTTAGCCAGAATCGGAAGTGAGTTAGATCCGGTATCACAGCATCTAGAGCGATTTCTATTGGATAGTGGCAAGAGATTGCGACCACTCTTTGCTTATGTTGGTTATTTGGGTGTTGCCAAAAATCCCACACCAGAAATGATTACCGCCTTTGCCTCACTTGAATTGGTGCATGTGTGTGCCTTAATTCATGATGATGTGATGGATGGTTCAGATACCAGACGTGGTGCACCAGCAATTCATAAATCATTTGAAAGCTTGCATAAGGATCAAAGGTTAAATGGATCGGCAGCACAATTTGGTATCTCTGCTGCGATATTGCTGGGCGACTTAGCATTGATCTGGTCCGATCAAATGTTGCACAATGCTGGCTTATCAGATCAACAATTAATTAATGGCTTAAAGATTTATGATGAGATGCGAGTTGAGTTAATGGCTGGGCAGTATCTAGATGTCTACGAACAAGCGCTGGGTTCAAACTCAGCACCAAAAGAGGCGCGTGAAAGAGCATTAAGAGTTGCTCGATTTAAATCAGGTAAGTACACAATTGAAAGACCATTGCACTTTGGAGCTGCGATCGCTGGCAGCCATCCATCAATGGAGAAGCTCTACTCAGATTACGGCTTACCACTCGGTGAGGCTTTTCAACTTCGTGATGATCTGCTCGGAGTATTTGGCGATCCATCTGAAACTGGTAAGCCAGCTGGTGATGATATGCGAGAGGGAAAGCGCACAGTGTTGATGGCAATTGCCAATGAGCGCGCCGATCAAGCGGGTCAAAAATTGCTCAGCCAATTACTGGGAAATCCCACCCTTACCGTGGAGCAGATCCAAGAGCTACAGCAGGTAATTATTAAGAGTGGTGCAGTTGAAAAGGTTGAAGAGATGATCCTAAATCTGACAAATCAAGCCCTACTTGCTTTAACTCACAGCGGGCTCTCTCCAGTCGGAAAGAATTTGTTAACCACAATGGCTAATATCGCCACTAAGCGCAACACCTAAGAAACGGTTGTAATTTAAATGGCGAAACAGGTTAAAGGTCCAACTGATCATGTAGTTGTTGTTGGCGCAGGCCTTGCCGGATTAAGTGCTGCTCTTCGTCTTGCTGGTGCTGGGCGCAAGGTAACTGTTGTTGAGCGCGAGAGTGTTCCTGGTGGTCGTAATGGATTATTAAATAAATCTGGCTACTCATTTGATACCGGCCCCTCTGTTTTAACCATGCCAGATCTAATTGCCGATGCACTTGCCTGTGTTGGTGAGGATTTAAAGGATTGGTTAGATCTAGTACCGCTGGAACCGCTGTACCGCGCCTTTTATGCAGATGGCACTCAATTAGATGTTCACGCTAATACAAATCAAATGCAGGCAGAGATTGCTAAAAATATCAGCCCAGAAGAGGCGATCGGTTATGGCAAGTATGTAGATTTTGTGACCAAACTTTATAAGTATGAGATGAAGGATTTTATTGATCGCAATATTGATTCTCCACTTAATCTACTTACACCAAATTTAGCGAGATTAATTGCATTGGGTGGTTTCCGGCGATTAGCACCAAAGGTAAATCAATTCCTGAAGGATCCACGGCTACAAAAGGTTTACTCATTCCAAGCAATGTACGCCGGCGTAAGTCCGCAACAAGCGTTAGCGATTTATGCAGTCATTGCTTATATGGATTCAGTTAATGGTGTCTTTTTCCCAAAGGGTGGAATGCATGCGGTTCCAAGAGCGTTAGCTGGCGCAGCTGAGAAACATGGTGTTACCTTTAAATACAACACCACAGTT
>WLHY01000073.1 GCA_009702465.1 Actinomycetota bacterium | reverse complement strand
TATGAGCGTCGACAAAAATCGAGAGTTTACTGGCCTGATTCTGGTCTCAGGAGTTGATGAACCAGGAATCACCTCCAAAGTGCTCAGCAAGCTGGCGGAATTTTCCGTACAGATTATCGACATCAAACAGATCGTAACCGCTGACCGGTTGCTTCAAACCATACTGATCAATTTACTTCCAGATCATGCCTTGGCAGTTGAATCAGACCTACTAGAGCTTGCCAATAACTCCTCATTTGATGTGGCAATAGATTTTTCACAACATCCAAATAATCAAGAGCAGTTAGAACATGCCTATATTTCAATGGTTGATCTCCACCTCGACCCTAAAAAAATCGCTACGGTGGCTCGATATATTTACCAAATAAAGGCAAATATCCTCGATATTAAATTAAATCGCCTATCTGATTTGAACGCAATAACATTTCAAATAGGAAAAACTGGTTTAAATCATATTGAGCTTCAAGATCAACTAAAGGAGATTGGTTTGGCGGAAGGAATCGATCTTTGTTTAACAACTCAACTATTTCAAAAAGTAAAGAAGTTATTTGTTTTTGATATGGACTCAACTTTAATCAAAGAGGAAGTGATAGATCTGCTAGCGGTCAAAGCAAATAAAGGAGAAGAGGTTTCAAAGATTACTGCAATGGCCATGAATGGTGAGCTAGATTTTGAACAATCTCTTCGCCAAAGGGTTGCACTACTGGCCGGCCTTCCAGAAAGCGTATTGAAAGAAACCACCGATTTACTGAACTTTAATTCTGGCGTAATTGAAACCCTAAAATATATTAAAGAAATGGGACACAAGGTTGCGGTTGTAAGCGGGGGCTTTACTCAAGTAATAGAAAAATTCTTGGCACAGGTTGAAGTAGATTATGTTTTCGCAAACACATTGGACATTGCAAACTCAACTCTTACCGGCAAGTTAACGGGTGAGATTATTGATGGCTCAGGTAAAGCTGAATCAATGCGCAAGGCAGCTCAATTAGAATCAATTCCACTCTCAAACACAATTGCTATTGGAGATGGAGCCAATGATTTAAAGATGATGGCCGCCGCCGGATACAGCTTCGCATACCTTGCTAAAGAGGTTGTACGACAAGGTGCGAAATCAACCATCTCTCAATCTGATATGCGAGCGTTACCGCTACTGCTCAACCTTTAGTTAATTCTAAGTTTGCTAAAGAGCGCAATCGCTTCACCATTTGTGCCGGATCTTCACTGCGATAAACCGCGCTTCCTGCGACAAAACAATCAGCGCCAGCTTTGGCGGCAATAGATATTGTCTCCTCCGAAATTCCGCCATCTACTTGCAATAAAGTTTTGTGCAAGCCTTTATCGGTAAGTGACTGTCTTGCAGTAGAAACTTTCTCCATTTGATCCGCCATAAAACTTTGACCGCCGAAACCGGGTTCTACCGTCATGATCAATAACATATCAATATCACTTAAATACTTTTCAATCTCGGCAAAGGATGTCTTTGGTTTGATCGCTATGCCAACCTTCGCACCATTGGATTTTATATTTGCAATGAGAGCAGGTACTGCGGCAGCGGCCTCGAAGTGAAATGTAACTGAGATACAGCCAGCCTGCGCGTACTTGGGGGCTAATTCATCGGGATTTTCAATCATTAAATGAGCATCAACGCCAATACTTGAGAGGGCGATAATCTCTGATGCTCGTTCAAAGGTGAATGTTTGGTTTGGCACAAATTTATTGTCCATAATATCTAAGTGGAGTAGATCCGAAACCATGGCGATCTTGTTAATCTCATTCTCGAGATCATTGAAATCAGCATTTAAAATACTTGGATTTATATGTGCACTCAATCCTCTGCTCATTATTTTGCCCTATCTAGCCCTTTGTAAGAGTGCCATAAACATACTGTCAGAGTTATCGCGATGGCTCCATAATTGAACTGTGCCATCTGGTAAGTGCCCAGCAATATTTGCTCCGGGTAGGCTGTTGATGTCAAGTAAGACCATATCGGGGTAATCCGCGAGGAAATTCACCACCTGTGCCTTACTTTCACTTAGATGAGGCGAGCAGGTTACATAGGCAATGATCCCACCAGGATTGAGTAACTCTCTTGCACTACTTAGTAGCTCTCGTTGAATTACAACCAACTCCTTCAGATCCTTTAAAGTTCTACGCCATCTAGCCTCTGGGCGTCTACGTAATGCACCGAGCCCTGAACATGGTGCATCAACTAAAATACGATCAAATTTGCGTTCAAAGCTTTGAGGCACCCGGCCATCAAGAGATATCACCTGCTGATTGTTTACAACCCGTTTCACTAATTCAGCTCGATGGGCAATAGGTTCATTAGCGAGAAAATCAACTGATGGTTCGCGCTCACTCAAGGAGTGAAACAAGTACGCAGCTTTACCGCCAGGGCCGGCACACATATCTAACCATCCTAAATTTGGTTCCCAAGTTGCTAGAAAATTCTCAACCACAATCTGCGAGCCACGATCTTGGACACCAGCCCTTCGTTCAATGATTGGCATAAATTCAGAGGGAATTACCTCGATTTGATATCCATTTAATACACCAGCGATCGGCTGCGCACCAAGTTCAACAAACTCCTCAACTGATGATTTACCTGGCCAACGCACAATATCTGGTTTGACTGCCTTGTTATCTGCCTGTAACAGCTGCTCTACCTCAGTCCAATCTTTTAATTGATCATAAAATGCATTGATTATCCAAATTGGATGGCTGTATTCAATGCTCAGCCTTTGCGCTGTCGGCAGATCCTTTATCTCCTCTTCGATCTTTGAATCCACTGCAACCTTACGCAATACCGCATTTATATAACTAGCCTTAGAATCACCAGCCACATATCTAGCCACCTCGACCGTCTCTCCCACCGCTGCATGATCTGGGATTCGCATCTGGGTAAGTTGATGGATTCCCATACGAAGTAGATCTTGAATCTGGGTATCTAAACTTTCAAAATCTCGATCAATATATTTTTTTGCAATAAAATCATGTCTATGTTGCATTCGTAATGTTCCATAAGAGATCTCGGTGGCAAGATTTCGATCTACCGGCAATAATTTACTTTTACGTAAAAGCTCTGGCAATCTAATATTGGCGAATGCACCTTCACGATTGACCTGAGTTATTAATTCATAAGCAAGTAATCTAGCTTTGCTAGGTGATGGTTTACGCAAAAGAGAGCTCCGCCTTACTTTGCAAACCATTGAAGAAAGCGGCTCCGCTCATCTCTTTACGACCTTCAGGAGTAACCGAAATTAACTCGACGGCAAAATCATCTGTAGCAATCAATAATTTCCCATCAATGAAGCTGCCGGATCCCTTGCCATCTAAAGATCTGTTGCTTATAGCCAAGCGATTAATCCGGATACGCAGCCCATTTAGTTCGGTGAAAATACCAGGATTTTCAGATAACGCTCGATATTGATTGTAAATACTCGCTGATGTGCCGCGCCAATTAATGCGGCCAGCCTCCTTCAATATTTTTGGCGCAAGAGAGACATCAATATTTGATTGAGGAGATCCTTTCTCTCCGCTCTTGATTGCAGTGATGCTCTCCTTCAATAAATCACCGCTAAGGGCACTTAATTTTTCAAGAAGTGAGCTGGTTGAATCATCTGGATCTATATCAACAAGTTGCTGTCTAAGGATTGGTCCAGTATCCATTCCTTGATCAAGATTAAATACAGTTATTCCAGTTTTGGTCTCTCCATTCAAAAGTGTCCATTGCACAGGTGCTGCACCCCGATACTTGGGTAAAAGTGAGAAATGCAGATTAATGCAGCCATATTTTGGAGTTTGCAAAACTGGTAAGGAGAGAATATGGCCGTACGCAATTGTGATCAATAGTTCGATCTCATTTGTTCGAAGGAGATGGAGTAATTCTGCTTCATCGCTCGGTTTAAATACTTTTAACTCTTTTGAAGTCGCCCATTGTGCAAATTGATTCTCTGTTAACTTCTGCCCTCTTCCAGAAGCTTTATCTGGATTAGTAAAAATTGAAACAAGCTCGACATCTCTCCAACTTTGTAAGCTTTCTATAGCATCAGTTGAAACTAATGATGAAGAGGCGATCGCTATCTTCAATGGTTAAAACCCGGCGCCAAATGTCTGGTGAGGTGAAATTTTAATGCGAGGAGTTAAACCACTTTCAGCTGCTACGCCAAACCACTCTGATTCACGAATCTCTTTCATGGCAGCTTTGCGATTCGCCTGACTTAATCGATCAATAAACAAAATACCATCTAGGTGATCAGTCTCATGTTGTAGAGCACGCGCTAGTAACTCACTACCCTCGATCGTGATGGGATCACCATGCATATTGAATCCTTTAGCTACTACGCGAAGAGCTCTTGGCGTTTCGTAGGTAAGCTCTGGAAAAGATAAACATCCTTCCAAACCTTCCTGTATCTCATCGCTTAGATCCAAAGATGGGTTGACCAGATGCCCAAGCTCGTCATCGACATCCCAAACAAAAACTCGCAACTGCACACCTATTTGTGGCGCTGCTAAACCTGCTCCGGGTGCGTTCTGCATGGTTTCGGTTAGATCCTTTACCAATTTACGCAACTCTTTATCAAAATCGACAACTGGTGCAGCGGGCGAAAGAAGAACTGGATCCCCAAATAGCCTTATTGGTTGGATACTCATGCGTTAATGATACGACACAACCAGGCTGCGTATCGGCTATAAATTATAGGTATCAAAACGAATATCAAAGATTGCTCTTCCTTTGACTCCCTGGACCCTTACAACATCATCTAGCAATTCAACCAGGGTTGCAGCTGAAGGAATATCAGATCTGACTATCAAATAACTTTTGAATTGATCAATTGAAATTGGTCCAGAGAGGATAAATGAGTATCTACCTCTTAAATTTTCGGCAAATTTTGCAAGTTCACTTGATTCACCTTTAATGGTTGCCGTTCGATAGAAAGGTGGCAGGTGAGATTGTTCGCGAGCGATCAAATCATCCGTATTAAAGATTTGCCTTCTTAACACTTGCTGAGTTGCTGGATG
>WLHY01000072.1 GCA_009702465.1 Actinomycetota bacterium | reverse complement strand
CAGCTGCTAAATCTGAGTTAATAAATGTTGCCTGCACCCCACCTTTAAAGTTAATACTTACCTGCGCATGATCAGCATTTGTGATGTGATCCCATACCCGCTTTTGATTAACCCCACTTACAAACTCAATCTCATCCGGCACAATCGCCAATATCTGATCAATAAAGTGGCTGCCCCAATCAAATATGGCGCCTCCTGAAACTTGTGCATCTGAGTGCCACAAATCGCAAGGCTTTGAGTATCCGCCAACAAAGGATTCAAATGAGAAGAGATCACCAATTAAACCTTGATCGATCGCTGATTTAATAGTTAGGAAATCTGCATCAAATCTGCGGTTTTGATAAACCACCAGTAACAAATTAGATTTTTTTGCTAGCGCCATTAACTCATCACATTGATCAGTAGTTAGCGCCATTGGCTTTTCCAAAATTACATGAAGCCCAAGGGATAGCGCACTCTTTGCCCACGAGTAATGAGAGTTAGGGGGAGTCGAGATGATTACTAAATCTATTTCACCAGATTTCAACATTAAATCAGCATCAGTAAAGGTTTTGGCAGAGGGTGCGATTTTAAGTGCTGCCGCAATCCGCTCTGGATTGGTGTCACAAACAGCAGTAACAACTAAGCCATCAGCTGCGCTAACCGCCTGGTTGTGTTCATCGCCGATTGCGCCATAGGCCAGCAGGCCAACTCTGATCTCTGAATTTTTCACTGCACATACAGTAACTTCTCAAATGGTCTTCTGCACTACTTAAGCAAAGGGTTGGTGTTACCCTTGCCATACCGCTTTGAGCATTAACCTCAAGGCTAAAGAAAGGCCTAATTAAATGAGAATCTTGTTTATATTTGTGCTTATCTACTTTATCTCTGTGCCACTACTTGTTTATATGGTTCAGCGCTAGACCTACGTAAGCAACTCAATTCGGGTGGCCATAACTTTTTTTACATTTACTTTCTGCTAAGACAGCGGCCCCCATATTGCTATGAGGGCCGCTGTCTTACTTAGATTGGTCTTAATTACTCCCAGATAAAGCGAGCTTCGCCAGTTAGCTTTTGGTAGCGAAGATCACTTGCTGGAATTGTCGGTAAGCCAGCTGCATTTACTGGGAAACTTCTGATGTACTCATATAAAGACGCTTCATATGAGATACCAAAGGCAAACTTTTTCAACGCAGCCAAAGTTGGGTAATTATCCCCACCATCGGCTGTGAAGTTATTAGTCACAATTGTTACAGAAGGTGCACCAGTAACGACAGCCCCGTCCTTTACTAGTGCGCGACCATCGTTCAGAGTTATTGATTTAACTCTGGAGCCATCAGTAGTTATTGCACCACTTTTGGCACTTCCTGCAGGCGTCCCCACAATTTGGGCAGTGCCGGCCCGTAAACACACAACCTTCATACCTGAAATTTGTAGGAACTGTCCGCCTCCTGATGTGGAGATTGAACAAGATCTTTCAAATATAGATTTCATATCAGCAGCACTTACATCAACAACTGCAACCAAGGTGTTATCAAATGGCAAGAGGTCAAAGGTATTGCCTCTTGTAATCACACCTGCTTTGCCATCAACCGGCAGTGCAATCGCTGGGTTTTGACGAATACCTCCGCCATTTTGAATTGCAACCAATGGCTTTGCAGTGGATGGCTTTGGCAAACCAGCCTTTTCAGCCCGCTGGTTGTAACTGTATGCAAAGGCATCTGCTACTAAATTTCCACCATTTGTCTCAGCTGTTCTAACGCCTAACACCGTTGCGCTGCCGCGGTCGGTGTTAAAGACAACTTCACTGCTTGCGATAGCAGCTGTGAATCCCGCCAAACATGTCTTAAGTGGTGTTTCAACTAAGTTTGTAATTGCAGGACTTGGTACAACTGCATCTGTAACACCCGCTGCAGTTGCAACCGTACCTGCCGGAACCACCCGTCGAGGGTAAGAGGTAAGTGGATTGATCGCTTCCACATTGCCCTTCTCATCAAAATTTACATCTACTCGGCCGAGATACTTGTAGTTACCGCTGGTAGTAACAAGCGGCACCTCATCGCCACGCATATCTGCAAGCATTGTTGGATACTCACCAACTGGAGCTGACTCACCCGGAATCAACTCATTAGCATCTTCTAGTGCGGGGTTTTGAAGTAATTCATCGCCACCACCGGCAACTGCAATATCTACGCCCTTAAGTAATGCCACCAACTCTTTATCGTTGGTAACACTTTGTAGGTGACTTACCAAGATAATTTTATTGATTCCAGATTTTTGAAGAGTATCGATTTGTTTTTGCACGGCCTTGGCAGTAGTCGCTAGGTCGGTTGAGGTTAACTTGACAGTGCCTGGTGAAGAGATTGTGCGTAGAGACCAGGTGACAGCGGTAACCACTCCAAATCTATGCTTGGTGACAGGATCTATATGAATGTATGAGCTTCCTAAAACCTTGCCCTTTGCGATAGCACCCTTTGTTAGAGTGGTTTTGCCAACCATGCCTTTCAAATCACTGTTCGCTTTAAAATCTAGATTTCCACTCAGGAATGGATGTTTGGCTTTACCTGCAGTACCAAAGGCTTTGATGTATCGAGATAGGAAACTGGTTCCATAATCAAACTCATGGTTTCCTAGAATATGTGCGTCATATGGCATTTTTGCCTGTGCTACTGCATCCAAAACACTCTTTGTTGAGTTTGCAACAGCTGGCTCTGAACAGATGATATTTTTGCTGGGCAGGAATGAGTCGCCAGCATATACAGATAAAACAGCATTTTCAGCTGCGCGAGCACTAGCAATCTCACGGTCGAAAACAGCAGCAAAGGCGGCAGCACCACCGACAGGAAGATCTCCCGACTTGGTTTTGTAAATTGAATCTGCCAATAGTGAGGACTCGCCATCATTGTTGTGCAGCAATGTAAGTGTTATAGGGGTACGTGGCTCTGCTGCATTAGCAGTGTTGGCTAGATTTACTGCCAATAATTGAGCAGAAATCAAGGTTGTAATGATTGATAAGGCTGCGAATTTACGCATTTTTCTCTCCCTCTTAAGTTAAGTGCATTTAAGAGGGGCAAAGTAACGATCAAGGAAAGAGCCTATTACTTTTATTGGTCTAGCAGGTGAACATTAAGCCTTTAAGTAACCGGACCAACCCTAGCTACCTGATCCTTTTCTCCGCTAACGGAACAAGCCGACTGCCCACAACAATGGCAGCGCCAATTAAAACTAGATTTTTAATTATGTACTGTCCTTCAAGTGTTAAATTAAATGGAATATCAATGAAACAGATCTCCGGCCTTAGAACCAATGGCAGAAAGGTGCCGGGCATTTGAAGGGCTAAAAGAAATAAGCCAACACGAATTAAGGGAGTAACAAGTAAACAAATGCCAATAGCCATCTCCCAAACCCCAAGAATCGGTATGAAAATATCGGGATCAAACCAGTAAACCGTCTTAGTTATAACCTCATTGGCTGGGCTATCGCCAAAAGGCTTTAAGGCTCCGAACCAAATAAAAATTACCCCTAGTGAAAGTTGAAGCGCTGGCAAGGAGAAGCGATTTAATGCTTGAATCAGCATTCGATCGATCTCTGCGATCTTTGGTAATTTTTTCATTTATGACGGGTTTTTTGGTTCCTTGCCCTTTTTACCCTCTTTACGTGTAGCAAAGGCAAATATCGCAAGTCCGGTAACTAAGGCACCAGCACCGACTCCGTAAGAAATTACATCGCTCCCACGATTTGAATCTACAAATACACCCACAAAAACCACAGAAATAATTGCAACTACCACACCAATTAATTTAGATTTCAAATCATCTAGGTCATAAACCTTTAGCCACTGTGGCACAGCCAGCTCGGCATCAATAAACAATTCATATAGACCATATCCAATTACCAACAGCACAGTTCCTAGCAAAATCGCATCAACCGCGGTTAGCACCTCTACGATCGACTCTTTTAAACTTAACTTATTCTCAATACTCTCAACAATTACTATCACCATCTCGACAGAGCCTCTGGCCATTAGAAGAAGTGCTCCTAATATGGAGGCAAGTGATGGGATGACTACGGCGTATCTAGTTAAGCCTAAAAGTTTTTTCATAATAGGCAAAGTGTAGCCCCTTGCGAAAATCAGCCAATTAGAGCGTTAAGAAGAGCGCAAACACCACCCAATTAAAAAGCCCCCATATTTCTATGGAGGCTTTGAGCTTTACCCTTAACGCAGGTAAGTAAAGATTAATACAAGTTTAAGTTAACTCCATGAATGTAATTGAACCGGTGTCATGCTCCATCGCATACTTTTCATCACTGCTTGCGCTAGCAAAAGCGACAATCCCAGTTTCGGCATTAATCGCACAATCATAAATTCCTCTTGATGAAGTAGTTGAATTATCAAATCGAAAGAAGTTAACTAAGTTATCTTTGTTATCAATAAAATCCAATGAGCCTAAGAAGGCGGAGGCTACAAACAATCTGCCCTGCCCATCAAAGGAGATTCCATCAGGACCTGATCCAGCTGGCAGTTGATACTTTTTTACTATGTCTCCGTCGCGGTTCAAGTAACTTATCTGATCAATAAATGTTTCAGCAACTGCAAAGAGATCTTGGTATTGATCACACCCATTAGGAAAAACAAATTGCGGTTTGGTTGTTGTGATTTGCCCATCAACTGCAACTTTATATAGGGGGGATAATGTGCGCGCCTGGGATTCTGGATCAAAGCCGTAGCCACCAACCCAAGCCACACCAGATTTATCAATAAACATATCATTTAGTGGAAATTTTGTTAGATCTGATAGATCAGCATAAACAGTAAGTGCGCCTGTAGCTGATCTACGAATTAATTTGGCTTCATTGCAATCGACAACTATCAGATCGCCATTTGGTAACCAGCCAAGCCCACCAGGCATTACTGGACCATTGGATTTAGCATCAACTATTGTTTCTAATTTTTTATCCACACTCCATCGCATAACCTTGCCGCGAAACATGTCACTAAACCACAAATCTCCTTGGTGCCAACGCAGCGCTTCAGGAAAACCAAGTCCTTCGATTTCAAATAAAGTTTTCATT